>JAYPBW010000016.1:18939-24247 GCA_038124405.1 Flavobacteriaceae bacterium
CATTGCGAAAAGTGCGATCGAAGCAATTATTGCTTTTAAATGTTTCATTTTATTCCCCCGTTTTCTTTAAAAAAGAAAAAAGCTAACACAAAATATTAAAGAAGAGGAGTCGCCGATTAAAAATAAAATTCTACCTACGGTAGTTTCAATGATTTGATATACCAATTCTCCGGCATCATTAAAGTCCTTTGCACGAATTTTAACCATCGCATTAAGATCAACTTTACCCTCATTGAAAGCAATGTTTACCTCGTCAGCGCTGTAGAATGTCAACCCTTCACCTTTTACTTTGTTATCTTTAGTTGACTTACGTGCTTTTGTCATGTAATACAGTCCAAGTACCATATCTTGAGAGGGTACTGTGATTGGTGAACCGTTGGCAGGGTTAAGAATGTTGTGCGATGCCAACATTAGTAACTGCGCTTCAAGAATGGCCTCTGGACCTAATGGTAAGTGTACAGCCATTTGGTCACCGTCAAAGTCGGCATTAAATGCGGTACACGCCAGTGGGTGTAATTGAATGGCTTTTCCTTCAATCAGTTTTGGCTGAAATGCTTGGATTCCCAAGCGGTGAAGCGTGGGGGCACGGTTCAATAATACGGGATGTCCTTTGAGAACATTCTCCAAAATATCCCATACAACAGGCTCGCGCTTGTCAATAATTTTCTTAGCCGATTTAACCGTTTTTACAATACCACGCTCAATGAGCTTTCGGATAATAAAGGGTTTGTACAGCTCGGCAGCCATGTTCTTAGGCAGTCCACATTCGTACAATTTAAGCTCAGGTCCAACAACAATTACCGAACGAGCCGAGTAATCTACACGCTTACCAAGTAAGTTTTGACGGAAACGTCCTTGCTTACCTTTAAGCGAGTCTGAAAGTGATTTTAATGGACGGTTAGCATCTGTTTTTACCGCAGATGATTTTCTAGTATTATCAAATAACGAATCTACGGACTCTTGCAGCATACGTTTTTCTTTACGTAAAATCACCTCTGGTGCTTTGATTTCTAACAATCTTTTTAAACGATTGTTACGAATAATCACACGGCGGTATAAATCGTTCAAATCCGATGTAGCAAAACGACCTCCATCTAATGGAACTAATGGGCGTAATTCTGGTGGAATTACAGGAACAACCTTCATAATCATCCATTCGGGACGGTTTTCACGGTTTTTGTTCGCATCACGGAATGCCTCAACAACCTGCAAGCGCTTTAATGCCTCTGTTTTACGTTGTTTAGAAGTTTCGTTATTTGCCTTGTCACGCAATTGGTATGAGAGCTCATCAAGATCAATTCGGTTAAGAATTTCAATCAAACACTCTGCGCCCATTTTAGCGATAAACTTATTTGGATCGCTGTCCTCTAAATACTGATTGTCTTGAGGAAGCTTTTCCATAATATTCAAGTACTCTTCCTCTGTCAAGAAGTCCATTTTTTGAACAGGCTCTCCTTCTTCATTGGTAGCAATACCAGGTTGAATAACCACATAACGCTCGTAGTATATAATCATGTCTAGCTTCTTAGACGGAAGTCCAAGTAAGTATCCTATTTTATTAGGAAGTGAACGGAAGTACCAAATGTGAGCCACAGGAACCACAAGGCTGATATGACCAACTCGGTCGCGGCGTACTTTTTTCTCGGTTACCTCTACCCCACAACGATCACATACAATTCCTTTGTAGCGAATACGCTTATACTTTCCACAAGCACATTCAAAATCCTTTACAGGACCAAATATACGCTCACAAAACAAGCCATCACGTTCAGGTTTGTGTGTACGATAGTTAATGGTTTCCGGCTTTAGCACTTCTCCTCTAGAAGCTGCCAAAATAGTTTCGGGCGATGAAAGCCCAATGGAGATTTTATTAAAATCTTTCTGCTGTTGTGTTTCGTTTATACGTGCCATCTACTCTTAAATACTATTATTATTCCTCTAGTCGAATGTCAAGGCCAAGACCTTTTAGTTCGTGCATCAATACGTTAAAGGATTCTGGAAGTCCAGGCTTAGGCATGGCTTCTCCCTTCACAATTGACTCGTATGTTTTAGCTCGACCAATAACGTCATCAGACTTTACGGTCAAGATTTCTTGTAGGGTACTTGATGCACCATAAGCTTCTAGTGCCCATACCTCCATTTCACCCAATCGTTGTCCACCAAACTGTGCTTTACCACCAAGCGGCTGCTGCGTAATAAGCGAGTATGGTCCAATAGAACGCGAGTGCATTTTATCGTCAACCATGTGGCCCAACTTAAGCATATAAATGACACCTACTGTTGCAGGTTGGTCAAAACGCTCTCCTGTTCCACCGTCGTACAAATAGGTGTGTCCAAACTGTGGAACTCCAGCTTCTTTAGTCAGAGCATCAATCTGATCGTTGGTTGCACCGTCAAAAATGGGTGTAGCAAATGTTTTGCCTAATTTTTGACCTGCCCAACCAAGAACAGTTTCATAAATCTGGCCTATGTTCATTCGAGATGGTACTCCAAGTGGATTCAATACAATATCTACTGGTGTGCCATCTTCAAGGAATGGCATATCTTCTTGACGTACAATTCGAGCAACAATACCTTTGTTACCGTGACGTCCTGCCATTTTATCACCTACTTTTAGCTTACGCTTTTTGGCGATATAAACCTTAGCAAGTTTCAAAATTCCAGCTGGAAGTTCATCTCCAACAGAAATAGTAAACTTATTTCTACGCAATGCACCTTGAAGATCGTTTTCTTTAATCTTATAGTTGTGCATCAAGTCGTTAACTAGACTATTTACACGTTTATCAACCGTCCAATCGGAATTGATAAGGTGTGCATAATCATCAACAGCATTAAGCATTTTCAAGGTAAACTTCTTTCCTTTAGGCATTACTTCTTCACCAAGGTCATTCATAACACCTTGACACGTTTTACCACTTAGGATTGAAAATAGCTTTTCAACCAATACCGATTTTAACTTCTCAAACTTTACATCGTAGCTATCTTCTAATTCCATGATAGCCTCTTTGTCTTGCGAACGCTTGCGCTTGTCTTTCACAATACGAGTAAAGAGTTTTTTATCGATAACAACTCCGTTTAACGATGGAGAAGCTTTCAAAGAAGCATCTTTAACGTCACCTGCTTTATCACCAAAAATGGCACGAAGTAATTTCTCTTCTGGAGTAGGATCTGATTCTCCTTTAGGAGTAATTTTACCAATCAGAATATCCCCAGCACCTACTTCAGCACCTACGCGAATCATACCATTTTCATCCAAGTCTTTAGTAGCTTCTTCGCTAACATTTGGAATGTCATCAGTTAATTCTTCTTTACCAAGTTTCGTGTCACGAACTTCCAATGAATATTCATCAATGTGTATAGAAGTAAAGATATCGTCGCGGACTACTTTTTCTGAGATTACAATCGCATCCTCAAAGTTGTACCCTTTCCACGGCATAAATGCCACTTTCATGTTTCTACCAAGTGCAAGCTCTCCATTTTCGGTAGCATATCCTTGGCACAATACTTGTCCTTTTTCAACTCGGTCACCAATTGAAACAATAGGCTTTAGGTTGATACAAGTTCCTTGGTTGGTTTTACGGAACTTAATAAGTTCGTATGTTTTCTCATCTGTATCAAAAGACACTAATCTTTCATCATCAGACATATCATACTTAATGGTGATCTTCTCGGCATCAACATAAATAACTTTACCGGCTCCTTCAGCATTGATTAGAACACGAGAGTCTGTAGCTACTTGACGTTCGAGACCAGTTCCTACAATCGGAGTTTGAGGGCGCAATAACGGTACAGCTTGACGCATCATGTTTGAGCCCATCAACGCACGGTTTGCATCATCGTGCTCCAAGAACGGAATTAAAGAAGCCGAAATAGACGCAATTTGGTTCGGCGCAACATCGGTAAAATCTACCTCAGTTTTATCAACCACAGGATAATCTGCCTCAGAACGAGCAATAATTTTATCCGCAGCAATCTCACCAGAATCGCTTTTTTCGATGTTTGCTTGAGCAAATAGTTTCCCTTCCTCCTCTTCAGCAGATAGGTATTGAGATTCAGACATATCAACTACACCATTTTCTACTTTGTAGTAAGGCGTTTCAATAAATCCAAGGTTATTCACTTTTGCAAAAACACCAAGTGATGAAATCAATCCAATGTTTGGTCCTTCAGGAGTTTCAATTGGACATAATCTTCCGTAGTGTGTGTAATGTACGTCACGAACCTCGAAACCAGCGCGCTCACGCGACAATCCACCAGGCCCTAATGCAGACAATCGGCGTTTGTGTGTAATTTCAGCTAGCGGATTGGTTTGATCCATGAACTGAGAAAGCTGATTTGTTCCAAAGAATGAATTAATTACCGAAGACAGCGTTTTGGCGTTAATCAAATCAATTGGAGTAAATACTTCGTTATCACGAACATTCATACGCTCACGAATGGTACGTGCCATTCTTGAAAGTCCCACACCAAACTGAGAAGACAACTGCTCACCTACCGTACGAACACGACGATTTGAGAGGTGATCAATATCATCTATCTCTGCCTTTGAGTTAATCAACTCAATCAAATATTTAATGATGGTGATTATATCATCCTTGGTAAGCACCTGCTTATCCATATCAATATCAAGACCCAATTTTTTATTCATACGGTAACGACCTACCTCGCCAAGGTTGTATCGTTGATCCGAAAAGAATAACTTATCAATAATACCACGTGCCGTTTCTTCATCTGGCGGTTCAGCGTTACGTAGCTGACGATAAATATGCTCTACTGCCTCTTTTTCAGAGTTAGTAGGGTCTTTTTGAAGCGTATTGTGGATTATAGCATAATCTGCAGACTGCAACTCCTCTTTGTGCAATAAAATGGTAGCAGCATTAGCCTCAAGAATTTGTTCAATGTGATCTTTCTCAAGTACGGTGTCACGATCAAGCACAATCTCATTACGCTCAATAGAAACTACTTCACCCGTATCTTCATCTACAAAATCCTCAAACCATGTGTTTAACACACGAGCAGCCAACTTACGACCCAATACTTTCTTAAGACCTGTTTTTGAAACTTTAACTTCTTCTGCAAGGTCAAATATCTCAAGAATGTCCTTATCACGTTCAAATCCAATGGCTCGGAAAAGCGTAGTAACAGGTAACTTCTTTTTACGATCAATGTAAGCATACATGACGCTGTTGATATCTGTAGCAAACTCAATCCATGAACCTTTAAAAGGAATTACTCTTGCTGAATATAATTTGGTTCCGTTAGCATGGAACGATTGTCCAAAAAATACACCTGGAGATCGGTGTAATTG
>JAYPBW010000016.1:24257-24966 GCA_038124405.1 Flavobacteriaceae bacterium
AACTCTACAACTTCATATCTGAGTAATTGCGACAAAACTATGAGCTCTTCTCCGTTACTATCTAATGTTCCACTTGGTGTCATATAAGGTATCACACCTAAGTAAACGTCCTGAACTATGGTTTCAAAGTCCTCATGCTCAGGATCTGTACAATACAGTTTTAAGCGCGCCTTCAAAGGAACGCTATATGTTAATCCACGCTCAATACATTCTTGAATGCTGTATCTAGGTGGATCAACGAAGTAATCCAAGAATTCCAAGACAAACTGATTTCTAGTGTCAGAAATTGGGAAGTTTTCCATGACGGTGTTGTATAATCCTTCATTTCCACGTTCGTCAGACTTAGTTTCTAGTTGGAAAAAGTCTTGAAATGACTTGATTTGAATGTCAAGAAAATCTGGGTAGGGAGGGGTACCAATGGCCGAAGCAAAATTGTGTCGGATTGCGCTCGATGTGTTGGACATATGGGTTATTTTATTAAAAAATTAATACGAGGGGCATAAAACACCAAATGGTTTAAGCCCATCCCACTTTGCGGGAAGGCTTAAACCTTAGGTTAGAATCAAGAGCCTAATTACTTAAGCTCAACTTCAGCACCAGCTTCTTCCAAAGAAGATTTTAGTCCTTCAGCTTCGTCTTTTGCTACACCTTCCTTAATTGGGCTAGGCGCATTGTCAACAAGCTCTTTTGCTTCTTTAAGACCAAGACC
>JAYPBW010000016.1:24987-28828 GCA_038124405.1 Flavobacteriaceae bacterium
TTCTTTAACAAGCTTAACTACAGCAAGTTTAGAACCACCAGCAGCTTTAAGGATTACATCAAACTCTGATTTTTCTTCGGCTGCTTCACCGCCACCACCGGCAGCTGGTCCAGCTACGGCAACAGCTGCAGCTGCAGGCTCAATGCCGTACTCTTCTTTTAAGATATCAGCCAATTCATTAACCTCTTTTACGGTCAAATTGACCAATTGTTCTGCAAAATCTTTTAAATCTGCCATTTTTGAACTATTTAATTGTGTTTATATTACGTTTTAAGCTTCCTTTTCAGAAAGTGTTTTGATTATTCCAGCAAGGGTACCACCACCCGATTGAAGGGCAGATACCACGTTTTTCGCAGGTGATTGTAGCAAGCCAATAATCTCACCAATCAATTCATCCTTAGATTTTATGTTCACCAATGCTTCCACTTGATCGTCACCTAAATAAACTGCTTCTTCAATAAAAGCACCTTTTAGTATAGGCTTATCCGATTTTTTACGGAATTCTTTAATCAGTTTTGCAGGTGCATTACCTGTTTCTGAAAACATCATGGCAGTATTTCCAACTAAAACCGAAGATAAATCTTCAAAATCTTTGTCAGAAGCTTCCATGGCTTTGGCTAACAATGTATTTTTTACAACTTCAAGTTTAATGTTTGCCTTAAAGCAGGCACGTCTTAATTTTGATGTTGTCTCGGCATTCAACCCAGAAACATCTGTTAAATAGATGTTAGCGCTGTCTGCGAGTTTAGCAGTTAACTGCTCAATAACGATTGCTTTTTCTTCTCGTGTCATAAATTCTATACGCTATTAAACGGCCTTAGTGTCAATGAGAATACTCGGGCTCATCGTGCTAGACATGGCGATACTTTTAATGTATACACCCTTTGCCGACGATGGCTTTAATTTTAAAAGTGTCTGTAACAGTTCGTTTGCATTTCCTGAAATCTTATCCGCATCAAAAGATACTTTTCCAATTGGTGCATGCACAATTCCTGTTTTATCAACCTTAAAATCGATTTTTCCTGCTTTAACTTCACGAACAGCTTTTGCCACGTCCATTGTTACCGTACCTGTTTTGGGGTTAGGCATTAATCCTCTAGGTCCTAAAACACGACCTAATGGGCCCAACTTACCCATTACATTTGGCATGGTAATGATGACATCAACGTCTGTCCATCCATCTTTGATTTTCTGCAGATACTCATCTAGTCCTACAAAATCAGCCCCAGCTTCTTGAGCTTCGGCTTCTTTATCAGGCGTTACTAGGGCCAAAACTCGAACGTCTTTTCCAGTACCATGCGGAAGGGTTACCACACCACGAACCATTTGGTTTGCTTTACGTGGGTCAACACCTAATCGAACGGCAATGTCAATGGACTCATCGAACTTTGAACTAGCGATTTCTTTAACCAATGCGGAAGCATCCTGTACCGAGTACAGTTTTGTCCGGTCTATTTTACTGAGCGCTTCTTTACGCTTTTTTGTAACTTTTCCCATGATTCACTTCAATTAAAAAGGGGGATTTCCTTTAACGGTAAATCCCATTGAACGGGCAGTCCCAGCTACCATTTTCATGGCAGACTCAACGGTAAACGCATTTAAATCTTGCATTTTGTCCTCCGCAATGGTGCGCACTTGGTCCCAAGTAACACTTGCCACTTTACTGCGGTTGGGCTCACCTGAACCTTTTTTAACCTTGGCGGCTTCCATCAATTGAACGGCTGCGGGTGGCGTTTTCACGACAAATTCAAATGATTTGTCTGAATACACAGAAATAACAACAGGCAATACTTTACCTGCTTTATCTTGGGTTCTAGCATTAAATTGCTTACAGAACTCCATGATATTTACCCCTGCGGCTCCCAGAGCGGGTCCAACCGGCGGCGATGGATTCGCGGCGCCTCCCCTAACTTGTAGTTTTACTACTTTACTTACTTCTTTAGCCATTATTAATTTAACTCTACATTAATGACAACTGCATTAGTGGAAGCTATACAGTTATCGTTGTGCGTAACACTCAAACTTTTTCTACTTGCATATACGAAAGCTCTAGTGGTGTTTTTCTTCCGAAAATTTTCACCATTACTTCCAATTTGCGTTTCTCTTCATTAACTTTTTCAATATTCCCATTAAATCCATTAAATGGACCATCAATTACTTTAATGGTTTCACCAATTTTATAAGGAATAATAACGTTTTCGGTTTGCACCGATAATTCATCAACTTTTCCAAGCATACGATTCACTTCTGACGGACGTAAAGGCACAGGATCGCCTCCTTTGGTTTCACCCAAAAAGCCAATTACATTTGTAATAGAACGAATAATGTGCGGTACTTCTCCAGAAAGGTTTGCCTTAATCATGATGTAACCAGGAAAATAGTTGCGTTCTTTATTTACTTTTTTACCATTACGAATTTGAACTACTTTTTCAGTAGGAACAAGTACTTCTTCAACAAAATCTGAAAGGCCTAGACGTGCAATATCACTTTCGATATACGACTTGATTTTATTTTCTTGCCCACTTACTGCGCGAACAACATACCACTTTTTAACTTCCGTTTCTGTAGACATAATTAGCTTATTAATTGGAAGTAAAATTTAACAACACGCGATAATACGGAATCTGCTCCCCAAATAGCTAGGGAAAATATAATTGAAAAAACGACCACGACAGTTGTATGGCGCAACAGCTCAGACTGAGGGGTCCAAGTAACGTGGTTTTTTAATTCCGCAAAAGCGTCTTTGATGTATGTAATAATTGCCGTCATTATCTTCTCCTTGCACGGGTTGAGAGACTCGAACTCCCGACACCTGGTTTTGGAGACCAGTGCTCTACCAACTGAGCTAAACCCGTCTCTGTTGGTGCACTGCTCCGATTGGGTTGGTACACCCGCTTAGTGCGCCAAAAGGTGCTGCAATTACAGCACCTTTGTAGCACAAAACGTTGATTGTATTAATCTAAAATTTCTGTTACCTGACCAGCACCTACAGTACGACCTCCTTCGCGAATAGCGAAACGAAGACCAATATTAAGTGCAATTGGCTGAATCAAATCAACTGTAATAGTCAAGTTATCACCAGGCATTACCATTTCTACTCCGTCAGGAAGCACAATGTTTCCTGTAACGTCTGTTGTACGAACGTAGAACTGTGGACGGTAATTGTTGTGGAATGGTGTGTGACGACCACCCTCTTCTTTTTTCAAGATGTAAACCTCAGCTTTAAATTTAGCGTGAGGAGTTACAGATCCTGGCTTACAAATTACCATTCCTCGCTTGATGTCTGTTTTTTCAATACCACGAAGTAAGATACCTACGTTATCTCCAGCTTCCCCGCGGTCAAGGATTTTGCGGAACATCTCAACTCCTGTAATAGTAGAGTCAAGCTTTTCAGCACCCATACCAATGATATCAACTGCATCACCCGTGTTGGCAACACCTGTTTCAATACGACCCGTGGCAACTGTACCACGACCCGTAATTGAGAACACGTCTTCAATTGGCATTAAGAAATCTTTGTCAACATCACGTTTCGGAAGTTCAATCCATGAATCAACTTCTTCCATTAATTTCATTACTGAATCAACCCATTTTTGCTCTCCGTTCAATGCACCAAGTGCAGAACCTAAAACAACAGGACCGTTATCTCCATCATAATCGTAGAAAGAAAGTAACTCACGAACTTCCATTTCAACAAGTTCTAATAGCTCTTCATCGTCCACCATGTCAGCTTTATTCAAAAAAGCAACAATACGTGGTACACCTACCTGACGTCCTAAAAGGATGTGCTCACGTGTTTGTGGCATAGGACCGTCAGTAGCAGCAACTACCAAGATGGCAC
>JAYPBW010000017.1:0-27699 GCA_038124405.1 Flavobacteriaceae bacterium
CATCACTTAATTCGGCTAAAGGGTTACTGTTATCTTCATTTGTGGTTACGCTTCGGTTTGCACTTACACTCAAAATGATTCCAACTGCTAAAAAAGTCATCCACAATGATGTTCCTCCACTGCTAATAAGGGGTAATGGCTGGCCTGTTACAGGTAATAAAGTAACGGCAACTCCCATATTAATAAAAGCTTGGGTGACTACGGGAAGTCCCATAGCCAGTATAAGAAGTTGTCCAAAAAAGCTTTTTGACTTGTTTGCATTTATTAGCACTCGGAATAATAAAAGCAGAAAAAGAAACAATAGAAATAAAGCACCTAACATACCGTATTCTTCTGCTATTATGGCATAAATAAAGTCAGATGAACTTTGGGGCAATACATTTTTCATCATACTCTTACCAGCCCCAATACCCACTACGCCACCAACAGCTATGGCTGCTTTTGCTCGTTCACTTTGGTAATCGGTGGTGCTATTTCCATTTCCAGAAAAACTCTCCACCCTACTCATCCAAGTGTCTACACGATTTGGAAATGCATCGGGATATGCTTTTGCAAGCAATACAAAAATGGCAAGACCTAGTACAGCCACCCCCAACATACTCAACAAATATTTAAGCGGATATCCACCCAAAAAAGCAATAACTGCTACCATAAAAAGCAACAATAAGGCGGTGGATAAATTAGCCGGTAAAATCAACCCAACTACGACAAAAACAGGTATCCAAAAGGGTAAAATGCTATCTACAAAACGAATGTTTATCTCACGCTTTGTAGCAAAATAATCAGCTACATAGGCTAACAGAACTACTGTGGCCAAAGTTGATGTTTGAAAAGACATCCCTAAAATGGGGATATTTAGCCAACGACTTGCGTTTGCGCCATCAATTGTGTTGCCTTGGAAAGCAGTTATAATCAATAATACTACAACAATTGGAATTCCAATTTTAGCTAAACCAGAGAAATAACGAAAAGGAACTAGGTGAACCGCATACATGATAATCCAACCTACACAAACGATGGCTACGTGCTTTAATAAATGTCCAAACACAGAGCCTGAACCAACTACATAAACTAAGTTTGAACTTGCGCTATAAACAGGCAAAAAAGAGAAAATAGATAGCAATACTACTATCCCCCAAATAGATTTATCTCCCTGTAAATAGTGCCTTAATTTCACGGTTATAGTTTTCTAACTGCTGCTTTAAATTGATTACCTCTTTCTTCGTAGTTTTCGAATAAGTCAAAACTTGCACAAGCTGGAGAAAGCAAAACAGCATCACCTTTAACACTTAAATTATAGGCAGCTTTGACTGCTGCATCCATACTTTGAGCCTCTACCATGACATCAACTACAGATGAGAAAACGTCTAATATTTTTTGATTGTCTACACCCAAGCAAATGATTGCCTTTACTTTTTCGTGCACCAAAGGAAGTAAACTTGTATAGTCATTTCCTTTATCAACACCACCCACAATCCAAACGGTAGGTTTAGTCATACTGTCAAGGGCAAAAAAGGTCGCATTTACATTAGTAGCTTTAGAATCATTGATGTATGAAACTTTAAGAATATTAACCACATGTTCGAGTCGGTGCGGAGCCCCTTTAAAGGTCTGTAAGCTGGCTTGAATAGCATTGTCGCTAAGTTGAAAAAGCTGTGCTATAGTGGCGGCAGCCATAGCGTTTTTGGCATTGTGGCGACCGCGTAGTGAAGGGTTGTCGATTGCAAACATAGGCGTTGAATTAGAATTTGAATAAAGATGCTGTTGAGCTTTAACGTCATGGCGCGTAATTCCCTTGGCTATGACTTTATCCTCAGCATCATATAAAAAGTGATCGTTTAGGGTTTGGTTTTGAATTAGGTTAAACTTGGTGTCACAGTATTTTTCAAATGAATTGTTGTATCGGTCTAGATGGTCTGGAGTTAGGTTTGTAATTACAGCAATATGCGGATGGAACTTTTGGATGTGCTCTAGTTGAAAGCTACTTATTTCTAAGACATATACTTCATGTTGATCTTGAATAAGTGCCTTAGCAAAGCTATTGCCAATGTTTCCAGCTAAACCTGCATCTATACCCCCTTCGGTTAACAAATGATGGGTTAGCATAGCTGTTGTGGTTTTTCCGTTACTTCCAGTGATTCCTACCAACGTAGCATTGGTGTAATTACTCGCAAATTCAATTTCTGAAATAATAGGAATATTTGCGGTTTCAATTGCTTGAATAATAGGCACATGATTTGGAATACCCGGACTTTTAACTACCAAAGATGCGCCTAGTATTTTTTCCATGCTGTGCCCTCCTTCTTCCCAAATAATGCCGTTTGAGTCAAACTCTTTTTTAGCAGATTCAGTAATCAATCCTACATCAGAAACCAAGACTTCCCATTGATTTCGTTGTGCCAATAATGCCGCTCCTATTCCGCTTTCGCCTCCGCCAAGTACAACCAATTTCTTCATTATCTTACTTTGAGTGTTACAAGGCTGAGGATGGCAAGCATTATGGCAACAATCCAAAAGCGACTTACAATTTTACTTTCGTGATATCCTAATTTTTGATAATGATGATGCAGTGGAGCCATTCTGAAAATACGTTTCCCAACACCACTTCTTTTTCGAGTGTATTTAAAATATGCTACCTGAAGAACTACAGAAAGGTTTTCAACCAAAAACACTCCGCACAATACCGGAATAAGCAATTCTTTTCGAACAGCTAAAGCTAAAACAGCAATAATGCCGCCAATAGTTAAGCTTCCAGTATCTCCCATGAATACTTGAGCTGGATAAGCATTATACCACAAAAAACCTACAAGCGCGCCTACAAAAGCAGCAACAAAAATGACCACCTCACTTACCTGGGGTATGTACATTACATTCAGGTAGTCGGCGAAAATGATATTGCCCGAAACCCATGCAAAAAGTCCCAATGTGAGTACAGAAATAGATGCTGTACCGGCTGCAAGACCATCGACACCATCTGTTAAGTTGGCTCCATTTGAGACAGCAATTACTATAAATACTACCGCAGGAATAAAAATGAGCCACGCATAATCGGAAGCACCATCGCCAGCCCATGAAATGAGATCACTGTAGTCAAATTCGTTGTTTTTAAAAAGAGGTATGGTAGTTTTAGTTGATTTCTCTTCTTGTAAAAAAGCACTACCGCCTTCGGCTTGCTGCTTGATTGTTACTTCTGGATGAAAATACAACACAACACCTACAATGAGCCCTAGTGTAAGCTGACCTACAATTTTAAAACGCCCCTTTAATCCAGCTTTATCTTTCTTCTTGATTTTTAAGTAGTCGTCTAAAAAACCTATTAATCCCATCCAAACAGTGGTTACCACTAGTAAAATGATGTATATATTATCGAGTTTAGTGAGTAAAAGCACAGGAATGAGTGTACCTGAAATTATCATTAAACCTCCCATAGTCGGAGTTCCCGCTTTTTGTTGTTGACCTTCAAGTCCTAAATCTCGGATAGACTCTCCCATTTGATAACGTTGTAGCATTGCAATAATGCGTTTTCCTAAAACTGCTGTAACCAACAATGAGCAAATAATAGCTACGGCTGCCCTAAAAGACAGGTATCCAAAGAGAGAAGCCCCTGGGAAGTGATATGTTTTTTCTAAATATTCAAACAAATAGTACAGCATTATTTCTTGATTTGTAAGTGTTGTTTGAGTTCAAGGGCATCGTCAAAAGAAATTCGATTTCCATGTTGCTCTTGAAATGTTTCATGGCCATTACCTGCAACCAAAATGATATCATCTTCTTGTGCCATAGTGCATGCTGTTTTAATAGCTTGACTACGATCTATAACAGTTAGATACTTGTGACTAACTTCCATAGAAACTCCTTCTAGCATATCATTTATTATTGCTTCTGGTTCTTCATCTCGTGGATTATCAGATGTAAAAATGGTCAAGTCGCTTTTTTCAACGGCTGCTTTAGCCATAAGGGGGCGTTTAGCCTTATCTCTATTGCCACCACAGCCCACCACTGTGATTAGTTTTTCGTTTCGAGTGCGAAGGTTGTCAATGGTGTTTAGTACTTGCTTAAGTGCATCTGGAGTATGCGCATAGTCAACTATTGTAGTCACTGGTTGCGTGGTTATCGTCTGAAAGCGTCCCGCCGCGCCTTTTAAGTTGCTTAGCACAGGAAGCAGCTCGTTACTTTCAACACCCAATAGAGTTCCGATACCGTAAACGGCAACAAAATTTGATGCGTTAAAATCACCTACTAGAGGAGTCCAAACATCGTTGTGTTGAAGCTTAAGCAACATCCCCGAAAAACTTTTCTCTAGAACTTTAACATGAAAATCAGCAAAATTTTTTGTTCCAAAAAAGTGTTTTGATGCTATGGAGTTTTGAAGCATGAAATTACCGTTTTTATCATCGGCATTTGTTAAGGCAAACGCTCCTTTTGGGAGCCTATCAAAGAATTTCTTTTTAGTGTTTCGGTAGCTTTTAAAATCTTTATGGTAATCTAAATGATCGTGAGTAAGATTGGTAAACACACCTCCGGCAAACTGCAGATCATCAATTCTATTTTGGTCAATTCCGTGCGAGGAAACCTCCATAAAACAATGGGTAACACCTTCATCTACCATATACCGTAGAGTTTTATTTACAGTTAGTGCATCAGGAGTGGTATGTGTACTAGGCAAAAGACGGTCTGCAATTCTAATTTCAACGGTTGACAATAGTCCTGCAGTATATCCCATTCGGTGGAATAACTCATAAGCCATCGTTGCTACAGAGGTTTTTCCATTAGTTCCAGTTACACCAACTAACTTAAGTGCTTCACTAGGATTATCGTACCAGCGGGCCGCAACAGTTGCTAATGCGCTTCGTGTGTTATCACAACAAACATAGGTTACCTTGCTATGAGTTGAAGACGGCATTTTTTCACAAATCACAGCAACGGCTCCTTTATCTACAGCATCTTCAATATGAGTGTGCCCGTCATGGACATCCCCTGCAATAGCAATAAACAACGCACCTTTTTCTATTTGCCGTGAATCAAATGTTACACTTGAAATAGCTACATGAGTACTCCCAACAACGGATTGAAGTGGAACACCAAACAAAACATCTTTTAATACTTTCATGTTAGTATCAGTGTTATTTTTTGATTCTTTTTAAGTTGCGTGCCAGGCTTTTGAGACTGCCGCAAAACCTTCCCTTTGCCTTGAATTTTCACCTCAATACCTAAGTTTTCTAAAACAGCCAATGCTTCCATCGCAGACCAGCCACGTACATCGGGTATTTGTTCATAATCAACCCTTTGAGTTTGAGCAGGTATTTTATTAGAATCATTCATTGCAGCAATCTTGTTTAATTCAAGTGTGCTGTTTTTAGGAATATCATGAATTACTGATTCCGCAATTTTTTTAAATACTGGAGCTGCCACTACATTACCGTAATACCCAATTTTTTTGTTGGGTTTGTGAATTACTACAATACAAGAATAGGTCGGATTGTCGGCTGGAAAATACCCTACAAAACTTGAAACATACTTTACTTCGTCGGTGGTGTAATCTACTTGACACGTACCCGTTTTACCAGCCATTGATAGTTTTTGGTCGTAAATATTGTGAGCTGTTCCCCATTTATTCTTTACAACGCCCTCCATGAGCTTTTGTAATTTTCCAATTGTCTCCTGTGAGCAAATAGCAGGGTTTAGAACTTTTTTGGGAAATGACTCAACGAGCTTTCCGTCCAAACTACGTACAGAAGATACAAAGCGTGGCAATACCAACTCTCCATTATTAGCAACGGCATTGTAGTAACTTAGGGTTTGCAACGGTGTTAGTGAAACTCCATATCCAAAAGCCATCCACGGTAAATCCAAACCATCCCAGTCCGAATCTTTTGGATGAGGTATTTTTGGTGTGCCCTCACCAGTTATTGATAGTCCCAAGGGCTTGTCTAATCCCATTGCTAACAGCCTGTCTGTAAACTGAGAGGGATTCTCTTTGTATTTTTCGTGAATGAGCTTTACCACTCCTGTATTGGAAGAACGCTCAAAAACTTGACTTACGGGAATGATACCATATCCGCCTCGCTTTGAATCACGCACGTGATATTTACCATAGAATGTTAATTTTCCATTTTCAGTATCAACCAAAGTAGTAGTGTCAATGACTTTATCTTCAAAAGCAGCCATTAATGCAAATAATTTAAACGTAGAGCCTGGCTCATGAGCTTCGCCAACGGCATAGTTTAATCGTTCAAAATATTTGTTGTTTGTTGTACGCCCCAAATTTGCAATTGCTTTGATGGCTCCCGTCTTTGTTTCCATAACTACTACGGTACCGTGCTCAGCTTCAAATTGTTCTAATGTGCCCAACAGTGCATGATGAGCAACATCTTGGAGGTTAGAATCTAAGGTTGTCCAAACATCTAAGCCATCAACGGGTTCTTGTTGATAGTCATTTGTTAAAGGTTTCCACTCTCCACTTGCTGTGCGCTGACGCAACTGCCTTCCAGATTGCCCACGAAGAGGAACTCCATATGCCCCTTCAAGTCCAACTTTAATATATGTACCGCTGGGATTACGTTGTTCATATCCAATAGTTCGTTCTGCCATTTTGCCTAATGGCAAGTCCCTAACAAATTGACGTTGTACTATAAACCCTCCACGAATACCCCCAAGTCTAAACATAGGGAACTGACGTATGCGTTGGTATTCAGAATAGGATAATCGGCGAGCTATTAATTGATATCGATTTTTTTTAGCGCGGGCCTGACGCAGCATCCTTGAGTAAGCACTACTTGGTTTTCCTAGCAAAATAGACAATGAATCGCTTAGTGCGGCTAACGACTCTTGAAAAACACGATCGCTAACGGTAACCGCGTCAAAGTGAATGGTATATTTTGAAACTGAAGTGGCTAATAGACTTCCGTCTTGGGCATATATATTCCCTCTAACTGGCAATATTTCAAAATTCTTTATGCTCCTCTTTTCGGCCAACTCTCGGTATTTTTCACCTTCAGTCAGTTGCAACGAAATCATACGGTAACCCACAGCAATACCAAGCGCAAACAATACAAATACAACTAAATAGCTGCGAGACATTATGTTAGCTTGCTTATTCATTTTCTTTTACTACAATTTTTAGCGCTGCTTTCTCGGGAGGAAAAATTCCTCTTGCTTGCAACTTATTTGCTAATTGAGTTTCCATGCGTTTATGCATAACCTGTTCGCGAACAGAAACAAATTCACTTCGCACCGCTTGCAGTTGCTTATTGGCTTGTGCAATTTGAACCACCTTTTGATCTACTTTGTGAGAAGCAGTGATCATGAGTCCTGCCAAAAAGAATACAAATAGAATAAATCGCCAGTTTTTTGAAGCGCCTTCTTGCACCAAAAATGTTCCCTTAAGCAGATTTAAAATTCCTGTTTTCATATCCGTTCAGCCACACGCAATTTTGCGCTACGCGCTCTATTATTGTTGTTAATTTCTTCTTTTGTTGGAGTTTGAAGACCTCCGCATTTTTTAAAATACCGCTGAGGATTTCCAAAATCATCTTTTGTTGGCTCATTTGAAAAATTTCCATTTTGAATAAATCGTTTCACCAACCTATCTTCGAGAGAGTGATAGCTAATTACACTAAGCCTTCCTTCTTTGTGTAACACTTCCTTGCATTGATTCAAAAAGTCTTGAAGCACTTCAACTTCATTATTGACCTCCATGCGCAATGCTTGATAAATCTTAGCAAGTACTTTATGTTCATTCCCTTTAGGCAAGAAATCAACTAATAAGTCGTTTAAAGTTTGGGTAGTATCAATTTCAGAGGCTCTATTATGAACTATATGCTGAGCTATTTTTTTTGCGTTTCTTAGCTCGCCATATTTAAACAGTATGTCGGTCAGTTCCTTTTCAGAATATTCATTAACAACTTCTTTTGCAGAAACGGGCTGTTGTTGGTTCATCCGCATATCTAATGGACCTTCAAACCGTATTGAAAATCCGCGTTCTGGGGTGTCAAACTGATGCGAGGAAACACCAAGGTCTGCAAGAATTCCATCTACATGAGCTACTTTGTAAAATCGCAAAAACCGTTTGAGATGCTTGAAGTTGTGTGGTATAAGGGTAAAGCGATCATCATTTATGGCATTGCGTTGTGCATCTTCATCTTGATCAAAAGCAAATAACTTACTATTACTGTCTAATTGATTTAAAATTTCTTTTGAATGTCCACCACCGCCAAAAGTTGCATCCACATAAATCGAAGCAGGTTTAATGTCGAGCCCCGCAACAGATTCGGATAGCAATACAGGCTTATGATACGTCATCTCCATCGTCACCCATTACTTCTTCAGCCAAAGCAGCAAAATCAACTGCTGCCTCATCTATTGCCTTCTCATAATGATCGGCATTCCAAATTTCAACAATATTTACAGCCGCCGAAAGCACCACTTCTTTATCAATGTGAGCGATACGAGCCAAATCACGTGGAACTAGCAATCGGTCGGTTGCATCAAGCTCGACCACTTTTACCCCAGCAGTAAAGCGCCTAATAAAATCATTATTTTTTTTCTTAAACCTGTTGAGCTTATTTACTTTTTGCATGAGTGCATTCCACTCCTGAATCGGATAAAGCTCAAGACATGGCTGAAATACAGCGCGTTTTATCACAAATGCATGTTGACGCGCACCACCCAGCTGCTTAGAAAGAGCGGCAGGAATCTTTACTCTCCCTTTAGGGTCTGCTTTACAAGGATATGTTCCGATTAAATGAGACACGGATAATGCTTTTGCTATTGGTTGTGAGTCAAAATTAATAAAATATTACCACTTTTTACCACTTTTTACCACATTGTTAATAAGTTTTACCACCAGGCTTAAACGTATATTAACTTTCTTACTATCAGTATTTTATATATTATGTATGGATTAAAAAACACCAAAATATATATTTGGAATACTCAACAGCTAATCAAAAAAATTGCGCATAGCGTGGGGTAGAATTACCTATATTTGCGATTGATTTAATGCACATGCACGATTCAGTAAAAGAGTCAGGACGTTACCGGTATTTTGAAAAAGGCGAAGGAGTACCACTAATTATATTACACGGTTTGATGGGTGGTTTAAGTAACTTTGACGGAGTTGCATCTCACTTTCCAGCACTCGGCTATAAAGTTATTATTCCCGAATTACCCTTGTACGATTTGCCACTTTTAAAAACAAATGTCAAAGAGTTTGCACACTTCCTTCGCGATTTCATTACACACCTCGGTGAAGAAGAGGTAGTGCTTATTGGAAATTCACTTGGTGGACATATTGGGCTTTTACACACAAAACTCTTTCCAGAAAAAGTAAAAGGCTTGGTTATAACTGGAAGCTCTGGACTGTATGAAAATGCAATGGGTGAAAGCTATCCCAAGCGGGAAGACTATAATTACATAAAGAAGAAAACGGAAGATGTTTTCTATGACCCAAAAACTGCAACAAAAGAAGTCGTAGATGATGTTTTTGAGACAGTAAATGACCGCAAAAAACTCATTAAAATACTAACTATTGCTAAGAGTGCCATTCGTCATAACATGGCAAAAGATTTGCCAAATATCACTACTCCAACAGGAATAATTTGGGGCAAACAAGATGCTGTTACACCTCCAAATGTCGGTGATGAATTTCACAAACTTTTACCAAATTCTACTTTATACTGGATTGACAAATGCGGGCATGCCCCCATGATGGAGCATCCTGAATTATTCAACGAATACCTTACAAGCTGGCTAAAGGCTAATAATATGTAGACTATGCGCATTAAGAACGCAAGATTTGTTGTAAGCAATTCTCGTGTAGCGCAATGTCCTAACACGCCACTCCCCGAATTTGCATTTATTGGACGCTCCAACGTAGGAAAGTCGTCCTTAATAAATATGCTTACAAACAAAAAGCAGTTAGCTAAAACTTCTGGGAAGCCTGGGAAAACACAGCTCATAAATCATTTTTTAATAAATGAGCAATGGCATCTTGTTGACCTGCCCGGATATGGCTATGCTCGTGTTTCTAAAAGAGATAAAAAGGAATTTCAACGCTACATAACCGATTATTTTTTAGAGCGCAAACAACTACTAAATGCCTTTGTTTTGATAGATATTCGACACGAACCGCAAGCTATAGATGTGGCGTTTATGGAGTGGATGGGAACACAACAAATTCCGTTTTCAATTGTGTTTACTAAAGCAGATAAACTACCTGAACGAAGTATTAAATCACACATAGACTCTTACATAAACACTCTTCTGGAAGGCGTCTGGGCAGAAGCTCCACCTTATTTTGTCACTTCTTCTACCTCCAAAATGGGAAAAGAAGAAATGCTATATTATATAGAAACCCTACTTTAATTATTCTTTTTAACTTGTTTTAGATTACGTTCTGAAGCAAAAAAATCACAGAATTGTTGCATCGCCTCAGCCATTTGAGAATCTTCTGTAGCTCTTAGATATGACTCGCGTAATCCCACCAATGTTTGATGAACAAATACTTGCATTTGATCTACAGGCATTTCTTTAGTCCACAAATCTATTCGAGCACTTTCTTGCGTTTCTTTATCCCATGTGCTTAGAAAAAAAGCCTCCATTTGTTGTTGTTTCACTCCTCCATCTGGAGCAGACCACTCCATAGCTTCAGGAGTGTTATTTTCATCTAATATTACGCTTAGCGTGATGTCTGTTTTACGTTGCATATTATGGATTATATCTTGATTTTTTAAGTATTTCTTGAGGGTCAGATGAAAGTATCTCGGACAAACTTGCAGCGGTTCGTTTTTGATAAGATTGCACTATGCGATATCCTATCCATTGGCCTATTCTTCCAGGTGAATTCTCATCTAAAAATGAATAAAATTTAGAATACGGACTAGGGGCCAAAAACCTAAAATGCAGTGTGTCGTCTGTTGAAAACAGCATCTCATTATTTACAAAATACTGCCAAACTTCAGACTCTGCACGTACTGCCCAATCCCATTGTTTTTGAGTGTATTGAATGTGATATAGCTTAGGAACATTTGGCGCTAAATAATCGTGGAGTAGAAGTCTTTTTCCGTGGGTAATCATCCTATTGAGAAAAACCCTACTATTTGATTTTGGAACAAATCTATACGATAACGCATCAATAAGTTCTGCCTCTAAATGAACAGGTGTTAGCTTATCTTTAATATAGTTAGGAATCCCCTCGTAAAGTTCATTGTTTGAGCCAAGATAAGTATCAATGGAAATGAGTAATAAGCTATCGGCATCAACAGCCCGAAGTGAATAATCTACATCGGTAAGTAAGGTTATAGCTTTTGTGGGTAACTTCTCGTTTGGAAAGTAATAACTAGCACGTTGCAGCACATGCCTAATTCTATCTTTAAGATTGGGGTCAAAAGCGGCCTTAGAAGCCTTAAAGAGAACTTGCTGCAATGAATCTGTTCGCTTGGCGTGCCATATAGAATCGGGAGTTTTGGAAGGAAAAAAATAAGGAAACGTTGATTTAATATGCGCTAAAGGTGTATCAATTTGACCATAAAATAACTTTTCGAATCGTATGAGCTCTACTTCTATTTTTGGTAACTCTTTTCTCTTGGGATGCGTACTTGAAGTACAAGAAGTAAAAACCAAAAAAAGAAGCAAAAACATTGCTTTTTGATGCGAAAAAAATGCCTTAATTTTACGACATGTACCGTTGACCATAGTGGTCATAAAGATACAAATGCTATGAAAAACAACGAAGTAATCGAATATATTGTCAATTGGTTAAAATCCTATGCATCAGAAAATGCCATGGAAGGTTTTGTTGTAGGAGTTTCTGGCGGAATTGATTCCGCACTAACGTCAACACTGTGCGCCAAAACAGGACTTCCGACTTTATGCTTAGAAATGCCCATAAAGCAAAAACAAAATCAGGTTGAAAGAGCACAAGAACATATACAATGGCTGAAAGCTCAATACCCCTATGTTTCGGCTAAGACCATTCCACTTGATTCTGTCTTTTCTTCGTTCTCAGAAGTTACCAGTAAAAACGACACAAGTGATGCTGCCTTGCTGTCCCTTGCTAACAGCCGCTCAAGGTTGCGAATGGTCACCCTTTATTATTTTGCAGCCAGACATCGTTATTTAGTCGCAGGGACTGGAAATAAAGTTGAAGATTTTGGCGTTGGCTTTTACACTAAGTTTGGTGATGGAGGTGTGGATTTAAGCCCTATTGCAGATTTGATGAAAACAGAAGTGCGCGAACTAGCTAAAACATTAGGTGTTAATCAAGCTATTTTATCAGCTCCTCCTACAGATGGCCTTTGGGACGATGATAGAAATGACGAAGAGCAATTGGGGGCTACATATGAGGAATTAGAATGGGCAATGAAACAATATCATGCTGGAAAAAAACCTGAAGATTTTGTAGGAAAAAACGCACAAGTGATGACTGTATTTTTGAAGCACAACAACACCAACAAACACAAAATGAATCCCATTCCAGTGTGTCAAATTCCAAAAGAATTATTTTAATTTTCCTTCAAATGGAATAATTCCGCCGTATATCCTTTATTAAAGCACATTTTTTATACATTTATACGCAACAATCAAATCTATGATACGCGTTTTTGTAGCCGATGCACATCCCATTATTTATAAAGGAATAAAGGCTGTTTTTCGTAATTCTACCGAAATAAATATTGTAGGAAAAGGACTTCACTACCGTGAACTTGTAGACTTTTTAAATACTAAAAAAGCAACCGTCGTATTGCTTGAACTTGAGCTGCCTGGCTTTGATGGGATCCACTTACTTAAAGAACTTAAAGAAAAATACCCTAAGGTTCGCTTTCTAGTGTTCAGTAACCTTAAGGAAGAATTTTATGCCATCAGCACACTCAAAGCGGGAGCTTCTGGATACCTATGCAAAACCAACGCATTAAGCCGTCTTCGCGAGGCTATTCTTAAAATCAGTTCTGGCGGGGTATATATCACCAACGACTTGGCAGAAATTATAGCATTTAATCAGGTAGGGAGTAATCCAAGAGACGCTATAGAACAATTGTCAAAACGCGAAATTCAAGTACTTCGGCTGCTTATTAATGGACGCAGAAACACAGAAATTGCAACTGTATTAAGCATTAGTGATAAAACAGTGAGCACATATCGGACCAGACTAATGAAAAAACTAAATGCCAAAAACATCATTGATTTGGCTAGAAAAACACAAGAAATTGATTTGGACTTGTATTAAACCACACGATTTAACTTTCCACTAAGTACATTTTTTAGTTTGTGATATTGCACAATTTCTTCTAATAATTCAGCGTGATGTGTGCCTTGATCTGTTTCTGTTTCGGCTTGAAGCGTCGAAACTTTTTCATCGATGAGTTGACATCTAAAGCGTAAAATAATTTCATGAACCCATTTTGGAAGGGATTTAGATTTTTCTTCGACAAAAATATTTTTACGTTCCCAATCGTGTAAAGAGTGCTGCTCGTCTTGGAGAAGTAAATCCGAAACTTCTGTAGCTAAATTTTGAGGTAAACTAGAAACAAAGGAGTCCATTTTTACATT
The DNA here is from genome assembly GCA_038124405.1 of Flavobacteriaceae bacterium. Classification (GTDB taxonomy): domain Bacteria; phylum Bacteroidota; class Bacteroidia; order Flavobacteriales; family Flavobacteriaceae; genus UBA7446. The sequence continues at coordinate 13,549 of JAYPBW010000017.1, forward strand.
CCCACCCTCATTTAATGAGTTTAATATTTTTGGATAGAGTGATTTAAACGAGCTTGTAGTAAACGCAATTTCGTCTTGCTGTAGGTCTAAATATATTTTTTCAAAAACACGAGATTTAGACTTTGAAGCAACCATTTTTAAGTCACCTGACACTTCATCTGTTTTAAGTATCGACTCTTCAAACATAACCTCCTCTTGACCATGAAGTAATAAAATTTTTATGATACTCTTTTCGAGCTCAAAACGAGTGCTTACTTGAGGAGTGCGTTGTCTTTCAGAGACCACAGACATAGATTGAGCTGCTCTTTTTGGGACAGTGCTTGTTGGCTTCTTTTGCGCTACTTGTGCTAAAGTAGCAAACAACACCTCCTCACTAATATCCATTAGGGCAGCACATGAACGCACATATACTTCTTGCTTAATCCTATCTGGAATTTTAGCAATACTTTGAACCATTTCACGAATGGTATCTGCTTTTTTTATGGGGTCTTTGACAGCTTCATCTACTAGCAGCGCTGCTTTAAATTGAATAAAATCTTTGGCGTTTTCAGACAAAAAAGATTCGAGTTCATCTTTTGTATGAGCACGGGCAAAACTGTCTGGATCTTCTCCTTGAGGAAAAGAACATACACGGACGTTCATACCCGCCTCTAAAATCAAATCTACCCCACGGAGCGATGCTCGTAATCCCGCAGCGTCGCCATCAAAAAGAACGGTAATATTTGGTGTCAAGCGCCGAATTAAACGAATTTGCTCTGGAGTAAGAGCAGTTCCTGATGAAGAAACTACATTTTTAACGCCACTTTGGTGCATTTGAATGACGTCTGTATACCCTTCCACTAAATAGCAGTTGTCTTCTTTTGCAATGCGTTGTTTTGCCTGATACAACCCATAAAGCACTTTACTTTTATTATAAATCTCACTCTCAGGTGAGTTCATGTATTTTGCAGCTTTTTTGTCTTGTGACAGAATTCGACCACCAAAACCTAGCACACGACCCGACATACTGTGAATAGGAAACATCACGCGCCCCTTGAATCGGTCAAACTTTTTTTCCTCTTTGACTATGGTAAGTCCTGTTTTTTCCAAATAATCGAGTTGGTACCCAGCTTTCAGCGCCGCATCTGTTAAAGCTGTCCATTCGTCTGGAGAGTACCCCAGCTGAAAGTCACGAATGGTTTGTTCTGTAAAACCACGTTCCTTGAAGTAACTTAACGCAATGGCTTTTCCAGGTGTACTTTCCCACAAAGCATCTTCAAAAAAGCTTCGTGCAAACGAACTAACCAAATACATGCTTTCGCGTGCACTAGCCGCCGCTTTTTGGGCGTCATTTTGCTCGGTTTCCTCAATCTCAATGTTGTATTTTTTAGCTAAGTAACGTATGGCCTCTGGATAAGAAAAGTGCTCATGTTCCATTAAAAAAGCCACTACATTACCTCCTTTTCCGCTAGAGAAATCTTTCCATATTTGCTTTACAGGAGACACCATAAAACTTGGAGTTCTTTCGTCAGTAAACGGGCTAAGTCCTTTGAAGTTAGAACCCGATTTTTTAAGCTGTACAAAATCCCCAATCACCTCCTCAAGGCGAGCAGTTTCAAATACGGCATCTATGGTAGATTTTTGAATCACAGTTAAAAATAAGCTCTAAAATACGTATTTCGGTGAAGTTATTTTTTGCGCTCTATTACATAGCGCACCATTTCTTCAAGTGAGTCACGAAATATGTTATGAGGAAATGCATGCAATTGAGCAAGTGCAGCGTCTTTGTATTCGTGCATTTGAGTCGTGGCATACTCCAAACCACCGTGCTTTTTAACAAAAGAAATTACCTGTTTTACTCGTTTCTTGTCTTTATTATGATGTCGCACCGAATGGAGTAACCATTTTTTATCTTTTTCACTAACCGAGTTAATCACGTGAATTAGAGGTAGTGTCATTTTCTTTTCGCGAATATCAATCCCAGTTGGTTTACCTATTTTCTTTTCGCCATAGTCAAATAAGTCATCTTTAATTTGGAAAGCCATTCCAATGTTCTCTCCAAAAAGACGCATTTGAGCAATTTGCTCTTCGGTAGCGTGAACTGAAGCGGCTCCAAGTGCACAACACGATGCGATAAGCGTTGCTGTTTTTTGTCGAATAATTTCTTTGTAAACGTTTTCGTCAATATCCAATCTTCGGGTTTTTTCAATTTGAAGTAGTTCACCTTCACTCATTTCACGAACAGCTACAGAAATAATTTCAAGCAAGTCAAAATCTTTGTGATCTATACAAAGTAGCAATCCTTTTGACAACAAATAGTCTCCAACTAAAACTGCAATTTTATTTTTCCAAAGTGCATTGATAGAAAAGAATCCTCTACGTTGATAACTTTCATCCACTACATCGTCGTGAACTAATGTTGCGGTATGAATAAGTTCAATGACAGAAGCAGCCCGATAACTACGGTCATTCACTTCATTCTTACCTAGCATTTTAGCCACCAAGAAAACAAACATAGGGCGCATTTGTTTTCCCTTCCTATTCACAATATAATATGTAATTCGATTTAGAAGGGCAACATGAGAGCGCATCGCCGCTGAAAATTTCTCTTCAAAGAGTTCCATCTCTGCGGCTATAGGTTGTTTGAGTTGTTCTACAATTTTCATTGGGGCATAAAGATACGACTTCGCGCATTAGAAACACGCTAAATCACTGATTTTGAAGGTTAGAGAGGTGATTTATTAGCAAGTTGACCGCAAGCCGCATCAATGTCTTTCCCGCGAGAACGACGAATAGTAACTGGAATATGATATTTAGACAATGCTGATACATACCTATCAATAGCATCATCATCTGCCTGCATAAAACTGTCATCACCCACAGGGTTGTATTCAATGAGATTTACTTTTGATGGAGTGTGCTTACAATACCTCACCAAAGCCGCAATATCATCGTTACTGTCATTAATATTTCTCCATACTACATACTCATAAGTAACACGCTCTTTAGTTTTAGAGTACCAGTACTGAATAGATTCTTGCAATGAAGTGAGGGGAAAGTTCATGCTAAAAGGCATGATTTTATTTCGGGTTTCTTCAATAGCGCTATGTAGCGAAACCGCCAATTTAAACTTTGGATGTTCATCGGCCATTTTTACAATCATTTTTGGAATTCCAGAAGTTGAAACCGTAATTCGTTTAGGAGACATTCCCATGCCCTCTGGGCTGGTAATTTTATCAATAGCCTTCATGACATTGAGGTAGTTCATCATGGGCTCGCCCATTCCCATGAAAACAATATTGGAAAGCGGTCGCGTAAAGTGTTCTAGACTTTGACGATTAAGCGTAGCCACTTGATCAAAAATCTCATCTGGGTTTAAGTTACGCATTCGCTTTAGTTGGGCGGTAGCACAGAATGCGCAGTCTAAACTACATCCCACTTGGCTTGAAACGCAAGCAGTAGAGCGTGTTTCGGTGGGAATCAAAACCGATTCCACAATTTTACCATCATGCAGTCTAACAGCATTTTTCAATGTGCCATCACTACTGTGTTGCACCTCAGCAATATTGGTGTGGTTAATCGTGAAGTGTTCCGAAAGAAGTGCACGATGTGCTTTGGACAAATTTGTCATCTGATCAAAGCTAGTAGCGGCTTTTTGCCACAACCACTCATAAACTTGATTTCCGTGAAATGCGGGAATTCCTTTAGCGACAAAAAAAGAACGAAGTTCTTCTTTACTGCGTCGACGTATGTCTTTACGAATGTCGCTCATCGGGTATTACAAGATAAGCATCGCATCTCCGTAGGAGTAAAAGCGATACTTATGACTTATAGCCTCATCATAGGCTTTTTTTATAAAATCATGCCCTGCAAAGGCAGACACCATCATCAATAATGTTGATTTTGGTAGATGAAAATTAGTTACAAGTGCGTCTCCAATTTTAAAATCATAAGGAGGAAAGATAAATTTATGTGTCCATCCTTGATATGGATTAAGTGTGTTACTTGATGATACCGATGTTTCAATAGCGCGCATAGACGTTGTTCCAATGGCACACACACGATTTCCAGCAGCTTTTGCAGCATTTACAAGAGCAGCGGCGTGTTGATCAATGGTCAATTCTTCAGAGTCCATTTTGTGCTTAGACAAGTCCTCAACCTCAACAGGGTTAAAAGTTCCCAACCCAACGTGAAGGGTAATTTCAGCCAAATCCACTCCTTTAATTTCAAGGCGTTTTAACACGTGTTTAGAAAAATGAAGGCCAGCTGTTGGAGCAGCTACAGCTCCTTCATGCTTGGCATAAATGGTTTGATACCGTTCTCGATCAAAATCTTCCTCGGGTCTTTTTATGTATTTAGGTAGCGGTGTTTGACCTAATTCTTTGAGCTTGTTGCGAAACTCGTCATAACTTCCATCAAACAAAAAACGTAATGTTCTTCCTCTAGAGGTTGTATTGTCAATAACCTCAGCTACAAGAGACTCATTATCTCCAAAATATAGCTTATTCCCAATTCTTATTTTCCGTGCAGGGTCTACCAACACATCCCAAAGGCGTTGTTCTTTATTTAACTCTCTAAGCAAAAAAACTTCGATTTTTGCTCCCGTTTTTTCTTTATTACCCATTAAACGAGCTGGAAAAACCTTAGTATTATTGAGTACCATGACATCACCCTCATCAAAGTAGTCTGTGATATCTTTAAAGAGTTTGTGCTCAATGGTTTGTGTTTCCCTGTGCAACACCATGAGTTTGGATTCGTCGCGGTGTTCTGCTGGATTTTCGGCTAATAAATCTTCGGGGAGGTCAAAATTAAAGTGTGAGAGTTTCATATAAATAAACAAAGCCGCAAATATACTGTCTGGCAAGGGGGCTTGTCAAGGATTTTACCAATTATTTAAGCCTTATTTACAGAAAAACCCAAAAGTTGTAAATCTTCCCAGAAAGTAGGATATGATTTTGTTACCACATTTGAATCATGAATATTGATAGGCACCTTAATTCCTAGAGGCGCAAATGCCATAGCCATACGGTGATCGTGGTAGGTGTCAATTCCAACATCTTTGCGAATAGGGTTTTTACGCGCTGCCAAATGCAAAGAATCGTCAGTTATTCGTATATCAGCACCCAACTTACTGAGTTCGTTTTGCAGTGCAACCAACCTATCGGTTTCTTTAATTTTCAGGGTATGAAGACCTGTCAAATCGCATGACACACCTAAACCAAAACAAGTTACCGCAATAGTTTGCGCAATATCTGGAGCCTTTATCAAATTGAGTTCAATGTGAGATTGTGCTTGGCTTTTTTTAGACAAATGCAAGGTGTTGCCTTCAAAAGAGGATGATACGCCTAACTGCTTATATATAGCAACTAAAACACTATCGCCCTGTAAGCTGTCTTCTACATAATTATTTATGGAAATCGTGGCGGCCTTTGACAAGGCGACCATACTAAAATGATACGATGCCGAACTCCAATCGGACTCCACTTCGACTGTTTTAGACGTACTATTTTTTTGAGGAAAAACCTGAATGGTTTGTCCCTCAAAAACAGCTTTAACACCTACTTTTTGCAGCAATGAACATGTCATATTGATGTACGGGATAGAGGTAATTTCTCCAATTAAATCTATCACTAATCCATTGGAAAGCTTTGGAGCAATAAGCATTAATGAGGTAATATATTGACTGCTAATATTTGCGGACAACCCAACACGGTCAACGGTAATTTGCTTTCCCACAATACGCAATGGTGGATATCCCTCATTTTTGAGATATGCTATTTCAGCTCCTAGGGAACGAAGTGCATCTACTAAAATTTTGATTGGACGCTCTTGCATCCGCGCCGAGCCAGTTAATATTTTTTGTTTTCCAGCAGAAGTAGCAAAATACGATGTGAGAAATCGCATTGTTGTGCCTGCATGTCCAATATCAATAGTCTCATCATTTGAAGATAAACCGCGTACCATGGCATGCGTATCGTCTGAATTTGACAGGTTTAACAACTCTAATTCGGGAAACAAAGCACGAAGAATTAGCAATCGATTAGATTCACTTTTAGAACCCGTTATGATGCAATTTCCTGTGAGTTTTTGGGTAGAATGCGTGAGTTGCAACGTGCTCATGAGCGAAGTTTAGGATTGTTGTGATGGCGTGCGTGGTCGCGTTTTGTTTTCAAGTCTAATTTTTTGTCGAAAGCAGCTTGTAAGTTGGTATTGGTTTGGTTTGCCAAACAAAGCACCACAAACAATACATCGGCAAGTTCTTCACCCAAATCCTTCTTTTTATCACTTTCTTTCTCGGACTGTTCACCATAGCGGCGAGCAATAATACGGGCCACTTCTCCAACCTCCTCGGTTAGTTGTGCCATATTGGTGAGTTCATTGAAGTAACGTACACCGTGGTTTTTTATCCACTGATCAACAGCTTGTTGTGCATCTTTAATATTCATGAGTCTTTATTTTTTGAATCCATTACAATGGTTACAGGACCATCATTCACCAAATCTATTTGCATAGCTGCACCAAAAATACCGCACTGCACGGGTTTTCCCAGTGCCAAGGTAGCCTTTTCTATAAACGACTCATAGAGCGGTATGGCTACTTCATGATGTGCAGCATTACTGTATGAGGGTCTATTGCCTTTTTTAGTTTTCGCAAATAAGGTAAATTGACTTACCACCATAAGTTCGCCATCAATGTCTAAAAGGCTTTTGTTCATTACGTCGTTATCATCATTAAAAATACGCATATTGATGGTTTTCTTAATTAGCCAATCTACATCTTCTGCTAGGTCGGAATGCGTTATGCCCAAAAGCACCACAAGTCCAGCTCCAATCTGTTCTACATGAGTTTGATTGGCAGTAACTTTGGCTTTCGAAACACGTTGTATTACTGCTCTCATACGTCCCAAAAATCTGTTCTGTAATGCAGTTCGTCGCCAGCCATTATTTGCGTATAACTTTTATAACGCGAGGAGGCAATTTCGCCGGCATCTACTGCCATTTTAATGGCACATTTGGGTTCTTCTAAATGAAGGCAATTGTTGAATTTACAGGCTTCTTTTCGCTCAAAAAACTCACGGAAATAGTTGCCAATTTCTTCTTGTTCCATATTTACAATACCAAAGCCACGAATTCCAGGGGTGTCTACAATTCGAGCTCCAAAATCTAGGTCGTGCATTTCGGCAAACGTAGTGGTATGTTGCCCTTGAAGGTGCTGAGTAGAAATTACTGCTGTTTTAATATTCAATCCGGGCGCCAAGCTATTTATTAACGTAGATTTTCCCACACCACTATGCCCAGAAAGCATACATGTTTTTCCTTTCATCCAGTCTTGAACCGTGTCTAACTTCGTCCCTTTTAATGCTGAAATCTCTAAACACTTGTACCCAATTTTAGTGTACACTTTCATTACAGAATGGATATGCTTGGTTTCTTCCTTAGAGTATGTATCCTCTTTATTGAACAGCAAAACCGTTTCAATTTCATAGGCCTCTGCTGTTGCTAAAAATCGATCAATGAAGGCGGCATGTGTTATCGGATTATTGTAGGTGACCAATAAAAAAGCGCAATCAATATTGGCGGCAATAATGTGAATTTGTTTAGACAAATTCACAGACTTGCGAACAATGTAATTCTTGCGCTCGTGAATATTGGTAATTATACCCTGAATACCGTCTTGGGTTTCTTTAAGCGACACATCTACTACATCGCCAACAGCCACAGGGCTTGTGCTTGTAAGCCCTTCAATACGAAACTTGCCTTTGATGCGACAAGGAATAAGTTTCCCTTCAGCGCCTTTCACATGATACCAACTACCCGTCGATTTGTACACCACTGCTGTCATGTAGGCAAATTAACGGATTTTTGGTTCATACACACTACTTGTTAATGACCTGCTCTTGGTGATTAATAGATTCTTGGTGAATTGCTTTAAAGATGCGAAGGATAAATTCTTCACTAAGACCTCTTTCGTCGCCATCTAAAATCATTTTACCCAAAATTTCATTCCAACGCTTAGACTGCAATACGGCCACATTGTGTTGTTTTTTGAGCTCCCCAATTTCGTTGGCAACTTTCATACGTTTGCTTAAGCTATCTAGCAAGCTCGCATCAATCACATCAATTTGTGTACGTAGCGTGTTCAATTTGTTTTTATAATCGGCATCGTCATTCGTTTCTTTTCGGATTTTCAAGTCCTCCATCATTTGAACAAGGGTGCTTGGCGTAATTTGTTGTGCCGCGTCACTCCAAGCATTATCTGGATCCCAATGTGTTTCAACCATTAATCCATCAAAATTTAAGTCTAAGGCTGTTTGACAAATATCTTGTAAAATATCACGACGTCCAGCAATGTGAGAAGGGTCGCAAATAAGCGGTAAATCAGGAAAACGATTTTGAAGTTCCACTACAATCTGCCACTCTGGATTGTTTCGGTATTTTGTTTTATCATAGGTAGAAAATCCTCTGTGAATAACCCCAAGATTTTTAATGTTAGCCGTGTATAGGCGCTCTATGCCTCCAAGCCAAAGTGCCAAATCGGGGTTTACTGGATTTTTTACCAAAACTATTTTGTCTGTACCTTCAAGTGCATCGGCAATTTCTTGAACAATAAACGGGCTCACGGTTGAGCGCGCCCCAATCCACAAAATATCAATATCGTGTTCTAATGCCAATTGAACATGAGCGCGATTTGCTACTTCAGTACAAGTTAGCATTCCTGTCTCTTGCTTTACACGTTGCAGCCACTTAAGACCAATGGCGCCAACACCCTCAAAATTTCCGGGGCGCGTACGCGGTTTCCATATTCCAGCACGAAAAGCGGTAACGTCTGTATCTTTTAATTCGTGTGCAATTTTAAGCACTTGTTCTTCTGTTTCTGCACTACAAGGTCCTGCAATTACCAGCGGATGATCTAGCTCAAAATCGTTGAGCCATTGGCGCATTTTAGGGTTATTTTCCATGATTTATTTATTTATGTTCTAAGATTGTTCCAATTTTGTTGATGTTTTTCATTTCAGCAAGCAGCTCCTCAACATCTTCTGCTTCTAGTTTTTGTTTAAATGCGTTTATATTGGAAATGTATTCTTCTAGTGTTTCCAACACATTTTGTTTGTTTTGGATAAAAATGGGCATCCACATTTCAGGCGAACTCTTCGCCAGCCGAACCGTAGAAGCAAATCCACTTCCTGCCATGTCAAAAATATTTTGCTCGTCGGTTTCTTTTTCCAAAACCGTTTTGCCAAGCATAAATGAGGTGATATGCGACAAATGCGACACATAAGCAATATGCTTGTCATGAGCCACAGGATCCATGTAGCGCACCACCATGTTTAGTTTATTCAATACTTTTTCGGCACGCTGAAGTAAATCGAAACGCGTATGTTCCGACTCACAAAGCATGATGGTTTTTCCATTGTACAAGTTTGGAATGGCAGCATCGGGACCTGAAAATTCGGTGCCTGCAATAGGATGTGCAGCTAAAAACTGATTGCGTTTTGGATGATTTTTTACCGCTTCGCAAATAGCTGCCTTAGTAGAACCAAAGTCAATGACAAGGGTATTTTCGCCTATGGCATCTAGAATTTGAGGTAACAGCGAGGCAATCGCTGCTACTGGGATAGATACAAATACCATATCAGCAGCATCGAGTGTGTCTAAAGACCCTTTTTGGTGAATAAGCCCAAGTTCTAATGCGCGATTTAGTGTAGCTTCTTTTCTACTAATTCCCTCCAAAACCACATTGGGATAAAGCCGTTGCAAGTCAAGCGAAAGCGACCCATTCATTAATCCGATACCAACAAAACTTATTTTCATGAGGTTATTCGATTTAATGCTTCTTGAATACGTTCTTCGCTAACGCAAAGTGAAAAGCGAATATAGCCCTCGCCCGCCGAACCAAATATGGTTCCCGGTGCTATAAAAATATGATGCTCATTCAAGAGGTTGTCAATATACGTTTCACTATTTGCTGCTCCTTGAGGCAGTTTTGCAAAAACAAACATTCCTGCTGTGTCTTTTTGATAGGTGGTGTTTAACGCATCGGCGATTTGCCACACGAGCTTTCGGCGGTTTGCATACACCGAATTCATTTGCGAAAACCAGTCTTTACTTTCATTTAATGCGGCAATAGCTCCTTGCTGAATTCCGAAAAACATTCCCGAATCCATATTGCTTTTTACCTTAAGCACTTGTGTAATATGTTCTGCACTTCCGCATACCATACCCACGCGCCAGCCCGCCATATTGTATGCCTTACTAAGCGACTGAAATTCTAATGCCACATCTTTAGCACCTTCAATGGAAAGAATACTTAGTGGTGTATTGGTAAGAATGTGTGCATACGGATTATCGTTTACAATAAGAATATCATGCGTTTTGGCAAATGCAATCAACTTTTCAAAACAAGATATTGTGGCTTTGGCACCCGTTGGCATATGCGGATAATTTACCCACATTAATTTTACGTTTGACAAGTCTTGCGTTGCCAATTCCTCCAAATTTGGAAGCCATTCCTCATCGGCGCTTAATGCGTAAGGCACGGCTTGCGCACCCACTAATTCGGTAACCGAAGCATAGGTTGGGTAGCCCGGATTGGGAATAAGCACACCATCGCCTTCATTTAAAAATGCCATGGAAACATGCATAATACCTTCTTTTGAGCCCATTAACGGCAGCACTTCATTTTCGGAATCCAAGGAAACACCAAAAAACGTTTGGTAGTAGTTGGTTATTGCTTGGCGTAACTCAGGCGTGCCTTGATAGCTTTGGTATTTGTGCGCAGTGGGTTGCGACAAACTTTGTGCAAGTGCATCTACTACAGGGGCTGGTGGGGCTAAATCGGGGCTACCAATACCCATATTGATAATGTCCTTTCCCGCAGAAATTAATCCACGAACCTCGCGCAACTTCCTAGAGAAGTAGTATTCTTGTACGCTATCTAACCTCTTGGCAGGTCTCATTTGGTATGTTTGTTTTTATAGGTTCCCAATACTTTTAAGGATTCGGTCATAATTTCCAATAGCTGTACTGCTTTGGTATAAAACGAAACTTCATCAAACGTTACATCCACAAAAAAGGAATATTTCCATGGGGTTTCCACCACGGGCATAGATTGGATTTTAGTCAGGTTCAGCTTACAGTCGCTTAGTACATTAAGTACCGCAGCCAAGCTGCCTCGTTTGTGATCTAAAATAAATTTTAAAGATGCTTTGTCTACTTCTTCTGAGCTTTCGGGAGCAGTTTTTACTACCACAAAGCGCGTAGCGTTATTGGCAATGCTGTGAATATTAGCTGCCACGATATCTAAGCCGTACAATTCGGCTGCTGTTTTAGAAGCAATAGCACCCAATCCCTTGATATTATTTTGGGCAATACGCTGAGCAACCTCTGCCGTATCGGCATCTTCTATAAGTTTGATGTGCGGTTGGGTAGCAAAAAAACCCTTACACTGCAACAGTGCCATCGGGTGCGAAGCCACTTCGGCAATTTCTTCAATTTGTGTTCCAGGAAGTGCCATGAGTTGGTGCTCTATCCGGATATAGGCCTCAGCTACAATGTGCAGCTGATGTTTATCTATCAGGGCGTAGTTTGGAATTATAGAGCCTGCAATAGAATTTTCGAGTGCCATAACTCCTGCATGCGACTGCCCCGACGTTACAGATGCTACCAAGGCATCAAACGATAAACACTCATCAAGAATGCTATCGGCACCAAAAAGCTTAGCTGCTACCTCGTGGTGGTAGGAGCCTTTGATTCCTTGTATGGCTATTTTTGTACTCATTTTTCTTCCCATTACGGACATAAAAAAACCCCGAACATTCGCTCAGGGTTTACAATTCGTTTGATTTACACATTATACACCCTGCTACTTTCCGCTATAGAAGTAGTAAAAAGGCGTATAAAAAGTGTTATTTTTCATTACAGGGCAAATATATACCCAAAACGGGAATAAACAAATTTTTTTATTTTTTTGTATTATATCTTTAGAACTCCCTCTGGTGCGCCTGCCTTCCCATTTAAAGGTACGTCACGCGTGAACGGCGCACGCCAACGGGAAATATTACATTTTTTGTTAATTTAGCCCTAAACAAACCCCAAGTTGTTGAACAGAAATCACCTGCTTAGTTCGCATATTTTCATTTTTACATATTGGGGGAGTTGGTTATACGATATCCATAAAGAGCGGATATACGCAATGCGTATATCTATATAGTTGGATTAAATTCAGCCTTTGGCTGACCAAAATCTCTACGATTTGCTTTTTGCAAATCCCCGATCTTTTGGAAATTTAATCCAACGACCTGCTAAAACAAATTGCCGCATATACTATGAAGAACATAATACAGCCAAAGGCTGGCATCGAGCAAAACTCAATCCAACAAGAGCTAAAAAGCAATTTGGAAAGGTTCTCAGTGTCTTTTGAATATACGAGTAAACTCGATATTCAAAATCCCGAACCTAACTCCGTTTAGCAGGTCGTCAACTCTAGAACACCGAACTGGCCACCTTATGAATATTATCCGATTTGCCCATGGAGTAATAATGTAAAAACGGCACGCCTGCATCAATGAGTTCTTTGCTTTGCGCCGTACACCAATCAATACCCACTTGGCGCACTGCATCAGGTGTTTTGGCTTTAAGCACTTCTTTAATAAGTGCCTCGGGCAAGTCCACATGAAAACGGTATGGGATCAAATTCAATTGTTTTTTGGTTGCTAAAGGTTTTAATCCCGGGATAATCGGTGCTTCTATTCCAGCAGCACGACAGTTCTCTACAAACGCAAAAAACTTGCTGTTATCAAAAAACATTTGGGTAACAATATAGTCTGCGCCCGCTTCAATTTTCTTCTTTAAAAAATGTAAATCGCTTTCCATATTAGGTGCTTCCATATGCTTTTCGGGATAGCCCGCCACGCCAATACAGAAATCCGTTTGTGCAGAATTTTGCAAGTTTTCATCCAAATAAACACCGTTGTTCATGTCTGTGATTTGATTGACCAAATCCAAAGCATAAACATTTCCTTTAGCTTCGGGCTTAAAATAGGTTTCCGATTTTACCGCATCACCACGAAGAGCCACTACATTGTCTATACCCAAAAAGCCCATATCGATAAGGAAATTCTCCGTGTCTTCTTTATCAAATCCGCCACACAACACATGTGGTATCGCATCAACTTTATACTTGTTTTGAATGGCGGCACAAATACCTACGGTACCGGGACGTTTGCGTACAATGCGTTTTTCCAACAATCCATTGGGAAGTTCTTTAAATTCATATTCTTCCCTATGATAGGTAACATCTATAAAGGGAGGATTGAATTCCATAAGAGGGTCAATATTGTCAAAAATAGTTTGGATATTTTGTCCTTTTAATGGCGGTAAAATCTCAAATGAAAAGAGGGTTTTACCTGCTGCTTTTTGAATGTGCTCTATTACTTTCATTTATCCTTTGATATTAGGTTGTAGCCACTGTGTGGCTTTTTCTTTAGTAATTCCTTTGCGTTGGGCATAGTCATTGACTTGCTCATCTGTGATTTTCCCTAGCCCAAAATAGCTTGCCTCTGGATGCGCAAAATAGTAGCCCGAAACAGAAGCCGCAGGCCACATGGCTAGGCTTTCAGTAAGCGTTACACCTATGCGATTTTCAACATCCAAAAGCTCCCAAATGGTTTCTTTTTCCAAATGGTCGGGGCATGCGGGATAGCCTGGAGCTGGTCGGATACCAGCATACTTTTCTTTTATAAGTTCATCATTACTTAATGATTCTTCGGGTTGATATCCCCAATACGTAGTACGTACTTGCTCATGCAAATACTCGGCAAAGGCCTCAGCCAATCGGTCGGCTAGTGCTTTTACCATGATGCTATTATAATCGTCGTTTCTGTCTTCAAAATCTTTAGCAAGTTCGGCTGTTCCAAAACCAGCGGTTACACAAAAACAACCCATATAATCTTGAATACCAGTATCATTGGGTGCAATGTAATCGGAAAGAGCTCGGTAAGGTTTTCCCTTACTTTTTTGTAATTGTTGGCGCAATGTTCTAAAGAAAAACGTTTGGTTTTCATATGCCACTTCAATATCGTCTTGGGCATTACTATTGGCTTTAAACAATCCAAAAACAGCTTTTGCTTGTAATAGCTTCCCATCGATAAGTTGTTGCAACATTACCTTTGCC
>JAYPBW010000018.1:0-24054 GCA_038124405.1 Flavobacteriaceae bacterium
AGGAAGGAGCTATTCCCGTAATTGTGGGACGAAACAAGCCAAACATTGACAAAGCGATTGCACTGTATAAAGAGAACGGATTTAGGGTTGGTTGTGCCTATGCAGAGCTCACCAAGCCCGAAGAATGCGAAGCCGCTGTAAAGTTAGTTTTGCGTGAATACGGTCGTATTGATGGGCTTGTAAATAATGCAGGAGTAAATGATGGAGTTGGACTGGAGCATGGGAATTATCATGATTTTATGGAGTCTATAAAGCGAAATCTGGCGCATTATTACCAAATGACTCAATTACTACTTCCAGCACTTAAAAAAAGCAAAGGTGCTGTGGTGAATATAGGTTCTAAGACCTCTGTTACAGGTCAAGGAGGCCCCTCTGGATATGCTGCAGCAAATGGTGGGCGCAATGCACTTACACGCGAATGGGCTGTTGAACTATTACCCTATTACGTTCGAGTAAACGCAGTTATTGTTGCAGAGTGTTATACACCCCTTTATGAAAAATGGATTAACACTTTTGACAATCCAAAAGAAAAGCTGAAATCTATAACACAAAAAATCCCATTAGAGAAACGCATGACTACTGCTGTTGAAATCGCCAATACAGTTGCCTTTTTACTTTCGTCCCGGTCGAGTCACACAACCGGTCAGTTGGTCTATGTTGATGGGGGTTACACGCATTTGGACAGGGCTTTAAACAAAGAATAATGGCAGTAACATTGAAAAAATATTGCATGGCCTTGGACCTAAAGGATGATCCAAAAAAAATAGCTGAATACATTAAGTATCATCAGCATGTCTGGCCCGAAATTAACGAGAGCATTCGCAGTTCGGGAATTCACGGTGCCCAAATATATAATGCAGCTAATCGACTCTTTATGATTTTAGAGGTCGATGAAACATTTTCTTTTGAGAAAAAAGCAAATATGGATGCGGATAATCCAAAAGTTCAAGAATGGGAAGCATTAATGTGGAAATTTCAACAAGCTTTACCCAACACACCAGAGGGAACTAAATGGGTATTGATGGACAAAATATATGATTTAAATAACAATAGATGAAAAGTGAACTAAATTATAAATACCCATCGGTTCCAGATCTAAGAGCACGTGCAAAATGTAAAATACCAAAGTTTGCTTTTGAATATTTAGATGGTGGTTGTAATGACGATGTAAACCTAAAAAAAAATACAGATCGGATTCGAGCTGTAGAACTCAAGCCAAAATATTTGGTTGACTATACCCCACCTAGTTTAAAAACGGAACTTTTTGGGCATACTTATGATGCGCCCTTTGGTATCTCACCAGTTGGTTTGCAAGGTTTGATGTGGCCCAAGTCGCCTGAGATACTTGCCAAGGCAGCATTTGAGCACAACATTCCTTTTATATTAAGTACCGTTACCACGGCAAGTATTGAAAAAATTGCTGAAATTACGGAGGGCAAGGCATGGTTTCAGCTTTATCACCCAGCAGAGGAACGGGTTACTCAAGATATTTTAAAACGAGCCGAGGATGCTGAATGCCCAGTACTTGTCATACTCGCTGACGTGCCATCATTTGGCTATCGCCCAAGAGACATACGAAACGGATTGTCCATGCCACCCAAAATGACATTAACCAATATTGTCAATGCCATGAAAAGACCGCATTGGTCATTACAAACGCTAATTAACGGACAACCCAGTTTTGAAATACTTAAACCTTATATGCCCAAAAACTTAAACTTAAGTGAATTGGCAAAATTTATGGATGCTACTTTTTCTGGCCGTTTGAATGAGGAAAAAATCAAAAAAATTCGGGATATGTGGAAAGGCAAGCTTGTACTTAAGGGAGCCGAGTCAATACACGATGTTGAAAAGGCATATCAGCTTGGCTTAGATGGAGTCATTATTTCCAATCATGGAGGGCGACAAGTTGATGTTGGCCAGGCTACTATAGACTCCTTGAAAAGCATAGCCCCCCTTTACAAAGACAAATTAAATGTGATGATGGATAGCGGTATTCGAGGTGGGGCAGATGTGGCGCGGGTTATGGCTAGTGGAGCTGATTTCAGCTTTATGGGGCGGACCTTTATGTATGGCGTTTCTGCACTTGGAAAAAAAGGAGGAAACCATACTATTAGTATGCTAAAACAACAATTAAGTCAAGTTATGGAACAGCTAAGTTGTGCTCAAATCAAGGATTTGCCAACTAAGCTTATTCAAAAAAATAACTAAACAACATAATTTATGAAAACATCCAATACAATTCCAGTAGTTTCAAAAAAAGTACTTATTCCATTTGTATTGTTAACATCATTGTTTGCCCTTTGGGGCTTTGCCAATGCCGTAACAGACCCAATGGTTCAGGCATTTAAAAAGGTACTAGAGTTATCAAATTCACAAGCAGCTTGGGTACAAATGGCATTTTATGGTGGGTATTTTTGCATGGCACTTCCCGCAGCTTTGTTTATGCGAAAATACTCCTATAAAGCTGGAATTTTAATTGGCCTGGCTTTATATGCCACAGGTGCCCTTCTTTTTTATCCTGCAGCCATAACAGAAAAGTTCTGGTTTTTCTGCATGGGCTTATACATATTAACTTTTGGACTGGCCTTCTTGGAAACCGCTGCAAATCCATATGCTTTAACTATGGGCGCAAAAGAAACAGCTACACAACGGCTAAATTTAGCCCAAGCCTTTAATCCAGTAGGCTTAATTCTAGGACTTTTTGTAGCTCAACAATATGTATTAAAAAGACTTCAATCAGATGACATTTCAGATTTTAGTGCACTCGACGAAGTTTCAAAGACACTAATCAAGACAACTGATTTAATGGTAATTCGTGATCCTTATGTTATACTAGGGTTGGTTATTTTGGGAGTATTGATTTTATTTTCGGTAAGTAAAATGCCTCATTCTAAGGATGAGGACATACATGACAAGATCGGCGATACCTTTGCAAAACTCTTTAATAACAAAGCCTATAGCCAAGGGGTATTGGCGCAGATTTTCTATGTCGGGGCACAAATCATGTGCTGGACCTATATATATCAATATGCAGAAGGTATAGGAATGAATAGTGTAACAGCAGGTTATTATCAAATGGTTGCGTTCGTTCTATTTACTGTAGGACGTTCTTTTGGTACTTACTTACTCCGCTTTATAAATGCGGGTAAATTATTGATGCTGTTCGCGTTTTTTGCTATTGGATGTACTTTAGGCGCTGTACTTATCAATAACATTGTGGGACTATACTGTTTGATTGGTGTTTCGTTTTTTATGTCTTTGATGTTTCCAACCATTTACGGAATCGCGCTCGGAAAACTAAACGAAGACGAAAGTAAAATTGGCTCTGCCGGGTTGGTAATGGCTATTGTTGGCGGTGCATTGATGCCAAAACTTCAAGGAATGATTATTGACATAGGCGGTTATGCTGTTAATGACGTCAGTATTATCGGGATTTCTGAAATCAATCTTTCATTTTTATTACCTGTCTTGTGTTTTGCTTTTATCGCAATATACGGACGTAATAATCACAACTAAAACTAAACAACACTATGAAAAAAGTAGTTTTAATTTTTGTTTTAACAGTAATTTTTGCCTCTTGTAGCACGGGACCAAAAAACAATACACCTGCATTGGAAAAACCCAACATCGTCTTTATTTACCTTGACGATTTGGGTTATGGAGATGTAAGTGCCTATGGAGCAACTGAACTCAACACGCCAAACATGGATTTTTTGGCAAACAATGGGCGTAAATTTACCAATGGATATGCTACTTCGGCAACATGTACACCCAGTAGATATGCCCTTCTCACCGGACAATATCCATGGCGGAACAGAAATGCCAAGATTTTACCTGGTACAGCACCACTTCTGATTGACACCGCTCAAGTAACGTTGCCAAAACTGCTGCGAAAACATGGATACGAAACGGCAGTGATTGGCAAATGGCACTTAGGTCTTGGATTGGGAAATGTCAATTGGAACGAACACATCTCACCTGGACCTAATGAGGTTGGTTTTGACTATAGTTTTATTATGGCAGCAACACAGGATAGGGTGCCCACAGTCTACATTAAAGATGGTTACGTTTATAATTTAGACGTGAACGATCCTATAGAAATTGACTACGAAAAAAACTTTCCCGGAGAGCCAACGGGTGAAAACTCGCCCAGTTTAGTAAAAATGAAAGCCGATTCACAACACAATAGAACTGTTGTAAACGGTGTGCCACGAATTGGACATATGAAAGGTGGGCAAAGCGCAAGATGGATAGATGAAAATATGGCAGATGATTTTCTTAAAGAAGTTCAAACGTATATCAAAACAAAAAAAGACAAACCGTTCTTTTTGTATTATGGGTTTCAACAACCGCACGTACCAAGAACACCTCACCCACGTTTTGAAGGAGCAACTGGAATGGGCCCAAGGGGCGATGTCATTGCCGAAGCAGATTGGTGTATCGGTGAATTGATCAAAACACTAAAGCAAGAAGGTTTACTTGAAAATACGCTTATATTCTTATCAAGCGATAATGGACCCGTTTTGGACGATGGCTATGTAGATGATGCCATCGAAAAGCTTGGCGACCACACGCCATCAGGCGGATTAAGAGGTGGAAAATACAGCTTGTACGAGGCTGGAACTCGTGTTCCGTTTGTCACGTTTTGGAAAGGAACTATTGAGCCCGGTACTTCTGATGCCATTATTTCGCAAATGGATTGGCTGTCATCATTGTCAAGTTTTATGGGAGATGAAAAACCAGAACTAGATAGCGAAAACCACATGAATCTACTGCTTGGTAAGATAAATGAGGGTAGAGATGATGTGGTATTGGAAGCAACTTCTAGAACGGCTTACCGCCATGGCGATTGGGTCTTGATTCCACCCTATCCAGGACCTAAAATGTTTTTAACTAAAGGCATTGAAACAGGCAATGGAGACGAATATCAGTTGTACAATCTGGCAGAGGATGTATCTCAAAAAAACAATCTTGCAGAGAAAATGCCTGAAAAAATAGATGAGATGATGGAGCGCTTTCTTGCTATAGTAGGCGATGCCTATGAAAACACAAGTCGTTTGCGTTTTGATTAATATTTCAAAATCCCTCGCTGGATAAACCATTGATGGACCGTATCTGGCCATGATTTGACAGAGCCTTTTTCACGGTGGAGCCCAAAGCCATGACCTCCATCTTCCCATATATGCAAAGCTGCTGGAATGTTTTTCTCCAGTAGTGCTTTGTAATACATAATGCTGTTTTCGGCATGAACAGCCCTATCGTTAGTAGCGTGAATTAAAATGGCTGGTGGCGTATCTGTTTTTATTTGCAACTCATTTGAGTAGGCTATTATGTCTTCATTAGTTGGATTTTTCCCCAAAAGACTTTGTCTAGATCCCATATGCGTGTAGGCTTTTCGCATACTGATAACGGGATAGACAAGAACAGAAAAATCAGGGCGCGTGCTGAACGAAGCCAGTGAATCTGTTCTGTCTTGATTACCATAGTCGAACTGTGTGGCAAGTGTCGCTGCCAAGTGACCACCAGCTGAAAAGCCCATAACCCCGATATTGTTTTGGTTTATATTCCATTCACTTGCGCGATGTCGAATGATGCGCATGGCTTGCTTGGCATCTGAAAGCGGAATTTCTTTTTTACACGATGCTAACTCCCAGTAGGGTGTTCGGTACATTAGTACAAAAGCACTAATACCCAAAGTATTGAGCCATTTGGCAACCTCTGTTCCTTCCTTTTTAAAGGCTAAATTTTGATAACCACCCCCTGGCATAACCAATATGGCTGCTGTGTTTTGTATGGATTTTTCTGTCGGGTAATACCATAATTGTGGGCTGCTGATACGTTCTTTTATCGAAATGGTATTTGAGACCTCCTGCATGGGTAGGTTTGAAGCACAAGGAATGGTATCTGTATAAATAGCTATTTTTTGATCCTGAGCCGTTACTTTTAAGCACATAATCACGATAACAAAATACATATACTTCATGTTAATAAAAATAAAAAAAGCCACTGAAATTCAGTGACTTTTAAAAACATTAATAATGTTAGTGCATTATTTCTTTAAAAACTTCTTTACGGAATAGCCTGGTATTTCCAAAAAGTAAAGACCTCTATTTAGGTTGCTTACGTTGATATTATTACCATTGAATTTTTGGCTTAAAACTTTGACTCCAGTCACTGAGTATATCGAAATATGACTGCTTTCAGTTACACCGTTAAGTTGCAATTCATCTACAACAGGATTACTTAATAAACCAATTATTGGGAGCATGATATCGGATGTGCTTAATGTATTTCCATCAACCAAGGATGCGCGTGACACACCCATAAATTCTGTAGTTGTGCCATCACCATCTTGTAGAGTCACTGATCTAAAGAATCCATAAACGTTCCCCGCGGCTGCAGCATTAAAAACAGCAGTATTAACACTTGGGCCTGTACCATTCCCATATGAGCCTATATCGGTAGATTCTGCAGTAGTATTATTAATCAAACGAGCAGAAACAACAGACTCAGCCGCAGATGAACCAATTGCCAAAGAGACTTTTACCGTTAAGTTATTTCCAATCCAATTGTCAAGTGCTTTGGTTGTAATAGCAAAATCAACGTTGTTTCTATTAGTGATTTTTATAAAACCATTAAAAGAGTTATAAGTTAGATATATCCAGTCTCGATCACTACCTCCTGCACTCGTAGTTCCTCCTGCATTGAAGCCTATTTGAGCCATTAAAGTATTTGAATTGTGTGAAAAAGAACCGTTAAAATTCAAATCAACTTCAAATGTGACCTCTGAGCCTGATATAGAAGTTAATTTTTCACCCCAAAAACCCTCAGCTCCGTTTGATGCTGTAGAAACTTTTTCATTAGTTGTGTTTACTGAGAAAAACTGCCCTCCCCACCTACTATCAACATTTAAAGCTCCATCAGCATAACCCTCAGCTGCAGTAAAGTTTGCTGTGACCTGAGCATTTAGTGTTGTTGCACTTAAAATTATTGTAAAGAATATGTATAATTTTCTCATAATTGTGTGTTTTTAAAATCTATATAAATTTAACCTAGGTAGTATCCGAATTGTAGTCACAAATGTTCTAAAGTGTAGAACAAATCGTCAAATCTTAGGGCTTGGGCCTTTAATAAGTTTCCACTGTTGCATCCTGGGTGTGTACATGGAATGTATTTGATCGGAAAGTTGTCGCTTTCTTTTTTCTAAAGAATCTATTTTTGGCAGTGTCTCAAAATATGCCTTTATACTGCTATTGATGTAATTATAATACGGCTTGCCCTCAATTCGTTTAAGTTTTTTGGATAAGTGCTTTTGCTTTAGATTTATATCATCGAGCCCTGTATAGTCGTTTAGATAACTGTGCCGTATAAAGGCAATAGTACGAAGCTGGTATTGTGTTTGTCGATAGACAGCACACAAACGCCTTATTTCTTGCGCCTGTTTGTATTGCGGTGTGTTTTTGTATAGACTTAGATTAATTCCATTCTTTAAATCGTAGGCATCAAAAGTTCCTATATGCTGTTTATCAATGTACAGGTCATAATTTTTATCACTTAATCCTTCTGCTTGAAAAAGTTGCTGGTTATACAGCTCTTTAAAAGTGGTCAATGAAATACCCTCGTGAAGACTCTTTCCCATTGGGAATGGCAAACTCATTTCACAAGTCTGAAAGGAAATCAAACTGTCTGAAAACAGTGCATTTTGAAGGCTTAGGTTTTGCACTCGTATTTCTTGCTCATCTTGGTTTACATCAATGGCTATTTTAGAAACCACAGAAGGTGCTTCTAAGCCGGATATAATCTCATGAAACATGATAAAATGCCCTGTCGTTCCGGGATGCACCCTGTCTTTTCCGATAATGGTAAACAAAGAATCTTTTTTCAATTCATGTTCCATGAGCGCTTTCATAGGCGTGTTTAAATCGATAACGCGCGCATCATATTTATCGCCTAATTTTTTAATATGATTAGAACACTCAATAAGTGCATCATTGCAGCCTAAGTTGTTTTCTCTTTCTATTTTGGAGTATTGGTCATAAATAGAGGGCGTTAACAAAATGGGTATTATACCATTTTCGATTATTTTTTCCACTAATAATGTAGTATTTCGCTTGTAGTTAGCTAAGGCATTCGCTCTTTGTTTCAAAATCTTTTGATTTGCCTTCCCCTCATAATATAAGGTGCGGATCACATCATTCATTCCTGTCATTAAAAACACGTGTGTGGGCTTGTGTTTCATCACATCTTCTTCAAACCTATCAATCATACCAGCTGCATTGTCTCCAGAAATACCACAGTTATGAAAAGTCAGCTTTAAATTCGGGTAGCGCGTAGCATAGAACAACTGTAAAAATTCATGGTATTGCCCTCCATGCGTTATGCTGTCACCCAAAAAGCATATAACGTCTCCATTTTTAAAAAAGGGTGAACCGGTCTGGGCAAATCCAAAAAATAAGAAGCTAAGCGTAAAAAATACAGCAGTATATATACTCCTAAATTGCTGCATGATGATTTCTTTATTCAATAACGAGCTTGGTGTTAAGACTGTCACATCGAACCAAATAAAGCCCACTGGCTAAACGCCCAACATCAACCGTATTTCCATTATAAACAGCTCTATATACCTCTTTTCCGGTCAGTGTGAAAAACGTAAGCTCTTTCCCTATATATTTTTGATCGAGTAGAACAATAGCTTTCGCTGGATTTGGATAGAGAATAAGTTTGTCCTCTCCATTACTGCTAATCCCTTTTTCCGTAGAAGATAAGGATTGGTCATACGTTTGGGTTATCAACACTAACGAACTTAAATGTCCACCTGAGTCTGGAAACGTAAGGGTCACAGAAGTTGAAGCTTGTAAACTTTCTGCAGGAGCATCAATTTCGATCATCCCAAAAAAGTCATCTCTGTTGGCTTGGTCATACCCCTTCCAATTGGTAGGAACGCTAAGTGTTTGTCCATTAACCACTACAGTGGGGGATTTTGACTTATCGTGCTTGCGCCCTATGCTCATACGCAAGGTAGCAGAGGCAATTGATGAAGATGGCACATTAGAAAATGTGTAGGTCATGGATGAATTGGCAGTGATTGCTTGAACCGTTGATTCATTGTTGTAATGTCGATTCAAAATAATCGCATTGTCGTAGCTAAAAGTGTTATCGTAGGTATATTCAAAAACAACGGTTTCGTTAGCTTTCAAGTTGTAACTTTCTGGCAAAACTAAAGTGGTTTGGTCGGTGAATTGTGCCAACTCATTTGGATTAATAATTAGAGATTTAATCCGTACATCGTTAGGGGTTGCACCTGAAACCGATTGTAGCTGCAAGGAAATAGATCGATCAAAATCATCTAAATTATTTAAGGCTAAAAACAACTTATTTCCGTCTCTAAACCCTTGAGCCTGAATATCTGGATTGGTTGAGTTAAGTTCAATCCGATCACCTGAAACGTTTTTCCATAACTCATAAAAATAAATGCGATCAGTATACTCCCAACTCGTTACCTGATCCAATGGAACGCCCATTGGGACTGGCTTATAAAGTACAGCTTTGTACGGCAAGTAATTGTTAGCTTCTGTGATATGCCAGGTAGATTTTCCCGTCGTAAAGGGGATGGTCAGCTCAGTAATATCTTGACGCTCTAATAATCCAAATAATAGTGAATTTTGTGAACGAATAGATTGCACATTATTAATATCGGAATAAGTATTGCCCACAATACCACCAAATTCAGAAATCACGTGGGGTTTAATGATTCCCCATTTTTGAAAACTATAACTTTCAATCAAATCCAGCACAGCCTCCATATTGCTTCCAGAGCGTCTGGTGTCTTGTCCTATTTGATTGATTCCGTCATAGAGGTGAGTGGAAAGAGCGTCCATATTAGCACCTGCTTCATCCATGAACATTTTCATGTTTTGGTTCCATATTGAAAAGTCATTTTTTTCAAATGAAGGATAAGCCGCTGCATATCCAATTACTTTCATGTTGGCCAATTCCGGAGCAGCATGAATTTTACTGCCTATTTCACTAAATACTTGTGCCATTTCCAACTTAACACGAGCTTCTGCTACCGGATCCCAGTCGGGTTCATTGTAAAAATCTCTTGCATGGACAAAAGGCTCGTTCATAGGTTCATAAAATTCAGGACGTAAACTAACACCAACAGAATTCTTAAAGTAGGATACAACCCAATCGGATAAGGCGACTTTATCTACACCTTCAAAATAAATGTTGTTGGGGTGTTCGGTTGCGATATATCTGCTTACTTCTCTTACTTCATTGGTGCCTGTACTTGAAGTTGGATAAACACCTACTTGACCTTCTTGCTGGACAGCAACTGCTGCAGGCCCCCAAAAGCCGCGTCCATGTGAACTTACATTGTAGTTTGTATATAGATCTGCCTCTATATCGGAGCCACCTTTTGAATGCAAATTGAAATATTTGGATCTATCTAAAGATGAAATGTTGCCTAGATATCGTTTTATAGTAGGTTTTACAACAACTTTTGAGTATGCTTCAACCGTTAATTTTGACACGTTTACTGAATAGCTCGAATTAATGTCCGCTCCGGACATACCTTCGCTTAATAATTGTGAGCTAAAAAATGGGTACAAGCCAGATTGGGCAGCACTAAATACTGCGGCTTCTACTCCAGTATGCATACCAATAGGCGTTTCCGTTGCATCCGATAGATTTACTAGTTTGGCCTCAATGGTTGATGTGGTAGCGTCTTGACCCAGAGTGAGTGTTATTTCAATGGCTAAATCATCAGAACTTGTTGTTCCTTGAACAGTAGAAAGCGCTAAATATGCATCTGGGGTTAGTGCATTTGAATTATTGTTATGCCTAAGATGGAGAATGGGAGATGGGTAATTATTGTCATTTATAACAGATAAAAAAACAGTATTTGCCACTGGGTTCGTAAATTCTACATCACCAGATGTACTAAAACCAACTTTAAACAGTGGCTTGTTTACTTCATTTATAATTCCTGAAAAATTTATTTCGACACGAAGCTTAATCATGTCTCCTGGTTCTGTAAGTGGATATGCTTTTTGCCATGCGGCTCGCTTCCAATCAGATGATGTAGAAACCATACCCCCATTTGTAGTATTTACTGTCCATGAACTTGCGCTCCAATTTGTTTGAGAGGTAAGCGTTGCGCCATTGGTAAAGCCCTCATCAGCAGTAAAATTTACGACACTCTGTGCATGTACTAGGAAAGGGAAACAGCACAGTATGGCGATTGTTAATGTAACGTGGCTATACTTCATTCGTTTAGAATTTTGACATCCAGAATTAATGTGCTTAGATGACCACCGCTGTCTGGAAAACGAATGTACACATTATTCTTTTCTTTAATCAGGTCAGTTGGGATCGGAATATCTATAGCCCCAAAAAACTTTTTCCGATTCGCTTGGTCGTATCCTTTCCAGTTAAACGGTATCGCAATAGTAGTACCGTTTATTTCAATCAATGGTCGCTTTGACAAGTCATGCGTACGCCCAATGCTCATGCGCAAACTTGCTGCGACAAGCTTATTTGGATCAACATTATCAAAAACATAAGCCATCTTTTTATGCGCCTCAATTGGAACGAGGAACTCTTTCGAATAATGGCGTGTTTCAATCACTTTTCTAGAAAAATCAATCGGCTTTTTTAGTGTGTACGCCAGTACTATGGTTTCGGCTGTATCAAGAAAAAATTCACTTGGAATTGATGGAACTGTCGTTTCGTAGTAACGCGGCAAATCATCTTCAAATACCGTTAAGGATTTTACATAGATACTTTGTACGCTTTCTTCAACTCCCTCAAGTTGGAAATTAATTTTTTGTGGACGCTCGTCTAAATTATTTAAGGCAACATACAGTTGTTTCTCATCTGTAAATGCTTGTACTTGTATATCTGGGTTTGATGTAGAAACGGATACGCGTTTTCCTTTTACATCTTTCCATATATCATAAAAATGAATGCGATTGGTGTACACCCATCCTGTTATTTCGCTTTTTGGAACGCCCATGTTTTCAGGACGCCACAACACAGCCTTGTAAGGCAAATACTTGTTTTTTTTAGTAATATGCCACTTGGCTTCATCTGTATTGAATGGAATGGAAATTTCCAATCGATCTTCTCTGTCCATCAGGCCAAAAATCATCCCGTTTTGCGCACGTATAGACTGCATATTACGCACAAGTGTAAATTCATTTTTTACAATCCCGCCGTATTCCGTAATGGCATGTGGCTTCACATAGCCCCAGCGATTTACACTATAGGTTTCGATCATGTCCATAATGGCCTCGTTATTACTTCCCTGCCGTTTGTTGTTCTGTCCCGCTTGATTCACCCCATCATACAGGTGATAGGATATCGCATCCATTTCATCACCAGCGATATCCAAAAAGAGACCCATATTCGTTTGCCAGTTGTTAAAATCCTTTAGTTCAAACGAGGGCCATGCGGCTCCATAGCCCATTACTTTTATGTTTTTTAGGGAGGGTTCTGCATGAATTTTAGCTGCTATAGCCCGATACATTTTGGACATTTCAGTTTTGACACGTACTTCTGCAACAGGATCCCAATCTTTTTCGTCATAAAAGTCTTTGGCGTGCACAAAAGGCTCATTCATGGGTTCGTACCACAATGGACGTTTGTCGTCATCCATGTTCTTAAAATACTGCACAGCCCAATTAGATAGACCTTCAATATCAACCCCTTCTTTGTAGAGGTTTTTAGGATGCTCTGTAGCAACAAATCGCCTTACAGGTTTTATTTTTTTTCCTTTTATTTCCTTTGCAATAGGGTAAACCCCTACTTCTCCTTTTATTTTTTTTGCATCAATGCCTGGTCCATAAAAACCTCTGCCAGAAGGCGTAACGTTATACTCCTCATAAAAGGATTGGTGAATAGGCTTGCTCGCAAAGGGTGCCGAGTGAATGACAAAAAACTTGGAGCGATCTAATTCTGAGACGGTTCCTATAAAGCGTTGTGTTGTTGCTTCAACCTTAACGGTACTTTGCGCACTTAAGAAACACGTGAAAAAGCACATAAATAGGGAGAAGTACTTAATCGATATTACTCTGCTATTTATGTGCATTTTTGTGAAATCTTTAAATAAGATACGACCTATTGGGGTTCGTATACCTTTATGTCATCAATATAAATAACACCCTTTTTTGCATATCTGATAGACATCCAATAGTCTTCGGTTTCTGTTACTTCAAAGTTTTTAATTCCTTGAAAGCTAATAGTAACCCACTCGCTTCTAGGTAAGTTTGAAACATCCGCGTAGAAACCTTCTGACGCAGCCCATTTTGATGAACGGAAAAGTTCAACTTGTAATCCTGGAGAAGTAAAGGATGGGTCTATCCATACCTTTAATTCAAGGGTAACACTTTGCCCTGCTACAAGACCAAACTCTCCAGTCAACTTTCCTTTGTTGGGATTTTTTCTACTGTATGCACGGACTTTTTTATCAGAATCTACCTCCATACGCAAGCTGTAGGTTCCCGACGCTGCAAAATCGTCTGGGAAGGAAGTCGTTCCTTTACTGTCCCATACCCATGGTGGAGACCAACCGGCTCCTCCGTCTTCAAATCCAAATACTTCATCGCCAGCCAAGTTTGGTGGCGAAAATAGATTTACGATTTGATATGTAAATGCTGGTGCCATAATATCATTTATCCGCATCAGGCCTCCACTACCATCATAAGATAAAGTGGCGTTTTGATTGTTTAGGATATTAACTGCTGGGGTGATGTCAACAATACGGTTGTCGTCTGCGTTTATTGTTGCACTAGAAATTGCCGCAGTAGCTCCATCAACAGTTAACGTCAAGTTAGGTACTATGTCGCTGGTTAACTTTAATGGTAAATCATAAGCAACATGGATAACACCTGATTCATTTTCAGTAACACTCTTTATAGTCGGCGGATCTATATTCTCAACAACGTTGATGTACTCTTTTAAATGCAAGGTATCCATTACACCTGTTGGATATTGACGCCAAGTGACTAGAGTTAAGTCATAGACACCTATAGTTGGGTAGGAGACACTAATGTTCTTGACAAGTTCGTCTTCGTCAACACTGATTCCCCCTGCTGAAGATGGCTCACCGCCAGGCAGTGTCCATTTTCTTCTGTTTGGCGTACCTAAGGATGCGTCTTTAAAGTTGATTGTACCACCCTCGTACATCGTTATTTGATCAGGCTTGATTTCAGAAAAGCCCGAATCTAAAGACAAGATCTCGAGTTTTGTTTGGATGTGATCCAAAATAGTCACGTTAAAGGTCGTATCTAGCTGTATGGAATCAACTTGAAAGTCAGCTTTTAGATTAACTTCATGATTTCCAGGTTGATCAAAACGAACATGAATTAAATCTAAATCTGTTCCTGAGTACGATTTTACGCTTCCTGAAGTGATAAAGTCTGGCGTTTGGTCGTCCATATTTGTTATTGTTGCCGATGCTGGTATTGTCCACGTTCGGAAGGTAACTCCTTTAGATAAATCGGCAAAGGAAGTTATATTGCCGCGCTCAATTCTTTTGTTCCCAGATGCTACTGCAACAGCGTCCGAAAATTGATTGGCCTCTGGAGTTTCGTACTCCTTTTCACACGAAAGTGTTAGGACCGTAGCAAGAAATAAAATTGCTGTATTGTTGATATATTTTTTCATCACTTGGTTTGGTTTAAACTCGTTTATTTTTTTCATGTTAGTCGTCTAAAAAGTCTGGATTTGAGTTCAGTTCCGATGCTGGAATTGGAAAGTAATCATGTACTTCCGGACTGTAAACGTTAGCAGCTTCAACAAACTCTTTTACCACTTTCAGCGTACCGTGTACTGCTGGGTCATGTTCAAAAAGTACCTTTCCGCTTATGACATATGATTTTGCTGCCAAACGCTCGTATTGTTCTTTAATCTTTCCCCAACGGGTAAGATCTTCCCAACGAATGTCATGGCCTTCAAACATAAGTTCAAGAGGTCTTTCTATCCACATAATATGTTCCATTAGGGAATCGGCATTGTAATCAGCTTCTGCCAAGGGAACTACGCCGGCACGTGTACGAATCTTATTGACCATATCCAATGCTTCGGTGTAGTCACCGCCTGTTTGCAATACACATTCGGCGTAAAGCAACATAACATCAGCTAAACGAATCACACGTTCATTAATTCCAGAAACACTTTGGTCGCTCTCGCGAAGTAAATGCCAGTTTTGAAATTTCTTTAAATATGACCCTTCACTGTTGTTGTATGCGCCTCCAGTATCCGAAGAACGTTGGTATAAGGTTGTATTATCGTCATCAGCTATGGCCACCGATACCGAAGTCCGAATCGAGTATGGAGCCGTACCCGTACGTGAGGCATTAATCGGATTTGTAATATCCATGACGTCATTTTTAAACAACATGGTCATGTAGTAAGATGGCATAACAGTACGATAACCTCCGCCTTGAGTAGTCGCTAACCCTATAGCACGGTTTGTTGCTTCAGAACCCGTAGGTCCATCTTGAGCACCAAATGAAGTTCCTGGTTTAGCATCAATAGAGAAGGCTACCTCAAAAATGGACTCGCTATTGAATTCGTGCTCCTCGTCAAAGTTATCGCCGATATCTGCTGTCAGTGCATACAAATTAGCATCCAAAATCTCTTTGAAATATTCTTTTGCACCTGCATAATTATGCTCGTTTAGATGCAACTTACCTAACATAGCGGTTGCCGCTCCCCAAGTTGCTCTACCTAAGTCAGCGCTATCGTCATAGGTTTGCGGTAAGTTTTGATATGCAAATTCCAAATCCTGTAAAATAAGGTCATATACCTCGGAAGCAGGAGATGGTTTTTTATAAAAATCGTCTCTCATCTCTGGAACAGAAGTGTGGATAATTACGCTACCTCCATTATATCCTCTATAGAGAGAATTATAAAAGAATGCGCGTAAAAACCTTGCCTCTGCTTCAATTTGTGTACGAACAGCCGAACTCATGGTCACATTGCCCATATTGGCAAGCACCTGATTGGCTCTGTAAATACCAATATAGGCATCACGCCAACGATGACTTACAATTTGTGTGTTTTCGTTGTACGTAAGGGTATTGAGTCCAATCGCATTAGCGTTCCAATTATTGGGTCGACCAACATCCGAACGAACAGGGTGTTGAATAGAGGACGAACCGCCTAACATGCCTTGTAGCTGTAAGGCTCCATAGGTAGCAACGAGACCTTGTTGAATCTCGCCTTCAGTTGACCAAAACGAAGCTGCACTTAGGTCGTTTGGGTTTTCAATGTTTAAATAACCCTCCTCACAACTCGAAAAGAAAAGGATTCCAACAATCAATAAAGTGTATGTATTAAATAATTTCATTTGTAGTTGTTTATATCGTTAGAATGAGATGGATAGTCCAGTTAGGTATGTAGCGGAAACGGGATAGTTTCCTCGATCCAATCCACCAGTGAAAGGGTTATTGCTCCCAACTTCAGGATCAAAACCAGTATAATTGGTAAATGTGATTGGATTTTGTGCACTTATGTAAATACGCAGTTTGTCAACCCCTATTTTTTTAAGAATATCCTCTTGGAGTGAATAACCAAGAATAATATTTCGCACACGCAAGAATGAACCGTCTTCTAAAAATAAGTCGGTAGATGTTTGAACATTGGGGTGCTCAATATTCGAACGAGGTGTAGGAATATTGGACGTTGGATTTAGGTCTGTCCAACTGTATACCAAGTCTCTGTGGCGTTTCATACTGTAGGCAAATTGCTTCGCCCCATTGTAAATAGTACTTCCTTCAACTCCATAAAGCTGTACCGAAAGATCAAATGCTTTATAATCCATATCAATGGTAAAGCCGTATTCAAAGTCTGGCTGGTATGACCCTTTGTAGACCTTGTCATTTGCCGTAAGCGAACCATCACCATCGGCATCTACATAACGTAAATCTCCTTTTTGTGCTGTTGGCACCAACTGCTGATATGCGCTTAGCTCTGCATCTGTTTTGATCGTGCCTGCAGTCTCATAAACTTTGAATGCACCAACTGGCAATCCTGCCTCTAGCACAGCTACAGGCTCTGTTTGGCCTGTACGAACTATATTTGGATAGCCATCGAAAATAAACTCGCCCTCTCTTGAAAGACTAATAACTGTATTTTCATTTTTGGTAAATGTGGCACCAAACTTTACTTGAACATCACCGAAGTCTTGATTCAAGTGCCCTGCTATCTCGATTCCCTTGTTCTGTAGATTTCCAATATTGGTAAGGAATCGATCATAGGTTTGTCCACTAACTGGTGTAGAGCCAGCAGAAATAGGAGGAACGATAGCGAGTAACATGTCTTTTTTGTCTTGCTCGTATATATCGATTACTAAGCCCGCTTTTCCGCGCTGAAAGTCAAGGTCAATACCAAAATTCTTACTGATATTGGATTCCCACTTGAGGTTGGGGTCTGCATATCCTGGCTGAGTCATACCCAAAGGGTAATCCACATTAGAAATAACGACAGGGCTAAATGCATATGGAGGTATTCTATCACTACCTGTCGTACCGTATCCAATACGAATTTTAGCCATGGATATTTTGTCTTTCAAACCGCTAAAAAACGACTCGTTTGATATGGTCCACGCACCAGATATGGACGGAAATACTCCGTAACGCTCTGTAGTTCCGAAATTACTAGACCCATCGCGACGCACTACAGCTGTTAGCATATACTTCCAATTATAGTTGTAATTAACCCTAGCTAAATATGAAATACTATTGGTCTTGTTGATAAAGTGTGTGGCTACTATCGGTTCCCCATTACCTAGAACTGGGGTGATGTTATTGGAGATATTATCCGCTCCTGTGCGATAGAATTCGTAAGAAGCCTCTTCGTACGTGTTTCCAACAAGTACTTTTAGATGGTGCTTTTTAAAGCTCTTGCTGTAATTCAATGTGAATTCGGCAATACTTCTGTTATTTGTACCGTCGCCCAACCTTAACTGAGCATTGTAATTACTCGCCGTTGGGTTTTCGACTCCTTCCTCATTATAAATAATGAAGCTTGGGTTAAAAAAACGATCTT
Source organism: Flavobacteriaceae bacterium (assembly GCA_038124405.1). Classification (GTDB taxonomy): domain Bacteria; phylum Bacteroidota; class Bacteroidia; order Flavobacteriales; family Flavobacteriaceae; genus UBA7446. The sequence goes on from JAYPBW010000018.1 coordinate 18,061, forward strand.
TTTTACTGTAGTATGACTTTCCAAGGTTAGCACCTAACCTTAATCCATCGATTAGTTCATAATTTAAACGTACGTTCCCATTAAAGGAATTGATTTTCGATTCATTTTCTTGCTTCAGTTTCCCAGCAAAGTTTGAGATATTTTCAGGGCTTGTACCGCCAATAGTAAACGAATCGCTGCTTGCATCTAATGGTCTACGGTATGGCTGAAGCCGAATGGCATCGTATATCAATGCGTATGGCTCTCGATTTTGATCGCTTACATTTACGCTTAAGTTTGCTTGAGCACTAAACTTATTCTTCTTAAAATATGTGTTTGACCGCAAAGAATATTTCTCATAATCTGAATTGTATAACGAACCGTCTTGACTAAAATAAGTACCTATCACATTATACGTGAGTCCGTTTTTCCCGCCACTTACACTAACTGAGTGGTTCTGAATAGGTGCCATATCCACCTGAAGATCACCCATCCAATCCGTATTAAATAGCAGACCATCTTTATTAAAATCAAGTGGGTTAAATTGGTTTGTTTCTTGATAACGATACAAGATATCGTTGATGTACAATGACTCCGTAGTGTTTGCTAAAGCAATACCCGAGTTTATGTTTTGGACTCCGTAATACGAATCCAAGCTTACATTCATCGAACCTTCTTTACCTTTTTTGGTGGTTATCAAAATAACACCTCCCGATGCTCTTGAACCATATATGGATGCAGATGCACCATCTTTCAGGACTTCAATTGATTCTATTTCTTGAGGAGTAATATTTGGATTTTCGATGTAGGTAACTCCATCAACAACATATAAGGGGCCAGATCCGCCTTCCTGGAAAGAGGTTATCCCTCGGATGGTGATTTGCGCATTTTCACCCGGAGCCGAATTGCCTTGACGAACACTAACTCCTGCCATCCTTCCTTGCAAGGAAGAAGCAAAATCTGAGGTTGCTGTCTTGACGATATCTTCTGATTTTACAGACGCCACAGCGCCTGTTAACTCTCGTTTTTTCATTGTCCCGTAACCCACGACAATTACTTCGTCTAAACCAGTGGTGCTGGTTTCCAGAACAACATTGTGCATTGCTTGAGAGACCAAAACCTTGGCTTCCATCATTCCTATATAGCTAAAAACAAGTGTTGCTCCGTCTGGTACTTCAATTGAATAAAAACCATCAAAATCCGTAGAAGACCCCATTGAGGTTCCTTCAATTAGTACGTTTACGCCTGGTACAGGTTGCCCATCTTCAGCACTAACAACTGTACCTTTGACGGTCAATGTTTGTGCATGTGCAATAAAGCCCATGAACAACACGAGTGTACACACCCAAAATCGGAAAGTCTTTTTACTTGAGTTTTTTGCAATTTTTATTATTTTTTTCATTGGTGGTGTTGTTTAATGAGGATAGTTTTCCAAGTTCTACTCAAATTTAGATGAAACCATGGTCTTCAAACTTTCTGTAATGTTCTTTTTTGTATTGCTTATTGCTTATAAGTAATTTGAAGCCCTGTAATTTTGCCTATTAGATAAAATTAATGACCATTAAACTGTAATTTAGTAATTAAAAATTCTCAAAATAATTCCTAATGAAAAAAACGCTTTGTTTTTTACTGCTTTTTCCTCTTTTAAATTTCAGTCAACAAAAGGCAGATATTTTTAAGAATTTTACCGCTAAAGATGGGCTTTCACAACACGATATAAATTGTATCGCTCAAGACAATGAAGGGTTTTTGTGGTTCGGCACCAATGACGGTCTAAACAAATATGATGGTTACAACTTTGATGTATTCAAGCCCATTAATGGAAATGAAACTTCCATAAATGGAAGAATAGTACAAGACATCAAAAAAGATCGATATGGCAATTTGTGGATTGCAACACTCGATGGAGGCCTAAATATGTACCACTCAAAAACGGAACGTTTTAAAAGTTTTACATCAGTTATTCCAGAGATGGGCAGTTACGCAAATAGAATTACTATAAGTCAAGATGGAGTATTGTGGGTTCAGTTCCAGTCCAAAATTTGCTATGCACTAATCAAAGAAAATATTGACGAAATGGAGTTTACTTTATTAGGAAACATTGAGAAGTTACAAAAGGAAAATACTGCTAAAAGGATATACACCAAAGATAAAGCTGTTTTTTACGAAACAAGTAAAGAAACATATGTCCTTAAATACACCAAAACAGAAACAGGTTTACAAAACATAACCTATACACCACACAGAGATACCTACTTCGTGAAAGAAATGGAAGGCACTAACAATTCTAAATGGAATTTGTATAGCAATCGCATAAGCTATCATCAACAAGAGTCGACAACATCTATCTCCGTCATCGTCACAGATGAAGCAGCTACTATTGATTCAAAAGGCGTACTATGGTGTGTACTTGAAGATCGGCTATCATCTGTTACTTATGTTCAAGGCAAGCTTCGTGTGGACACGATAGACTTTGAGGCATTAGATTTTTTGACCCTTAAAAACAACACTGTTAAATCTATCTATCTAGATAAAACCGGCAACCTTTGGGTTGGGAGTAACGGAGGGGGTATATACAAGAAAACGAACAACACCTTTAACTTTGGTCACTTTAATAAGGACAATGCTTCAAACAGCTTAGGGGGAAATAAAGTTAGAAGTTTACACGAAGATCAGTTTGGAAACCTTTGGATTGGAACAGAAGGAGGTGGACTCAGTTTTTTAAATCAAAAAAATAAAAGTTACGATTTTTTTAATGTTTATATTTATTCAAAGGATAATTTTGGAATTAGTTCAAATAAAGTTTTTTCTATTTCCGAAAATATAATTGATAGCAACAACTCCATTCTCTGGTTTTCAACAGAAAATGGAGGCCTAAACAGGCTCCTGTTAAACCGAAATGCTGATCCAAAGTCTTTTCGTTTTAAAAGATACAACAAACCTGAAATAGATGGTAGCAACGTTTTTCACAGGGTAATTCACTCAGTAATGGGTGAGGGAAAAGAACAACTATGGATCGGTTATTATGACCATGGTCTGGGCTTAGCAAAATGGACAGGTAAAGGAGAAAACATTACCTTCACATTTATAGATTCTCCGAACGAAAACAAACAATTATCGGGAAAGATTATTCGCGATATCTACAGGGACAGTTATGGTATCTTATGGCTATCTACAAATAATGGTTTAAACAAATTAGATGAGAATAGCAACGATATTTCCAAAAGCACATTTGTCTCCTATCAACACAACCCAAAAGACGCAACTAGTATTGGTAGTAACTATACCTTACAAATTTTTGAAAGTGCAGACAAAACCCTTTGGATTGGCACTATCGGAGGTGGATTAAACAAAATGATTCGTTCGCTAGATGGTACCGTTACAGGGTTTAAGCGCTATAATCGGAAAAATGGCCTTTTCCCAGATGATGTCATCAATTCTATTTCCGAAGACAACAATGGTATCTTGTGGGTAGGCACCAACAATGGTCTAATCGCCTTTAATCCAAAAAAAGAAACCTTTCAAAACTACCTTGCTAGTGAATTGCATAATCCGGAAATGAGTGAAATTTCAGCTATTAAACGAAATAATGGCGAATTGGTCTTTGGTGGGATTAATGGAATAAATGTTTTCACACCAAACAACAATACTTCAACAGATATTCCTCCAAAAACTGTGTTAACAACCCTACATGTTATGTACGAACCCGTAAAACCACTTAAGGTCATTGACGGCGATATATATTTAGAAAACAGCATTTCGCATACCGATCATCTTTTTTTGGATGCCAATGTCAATAACTTTTCTCTAAGTTTCTCGGCACTTCATTATGACAACCCCTTACTAAATAAATATAGGTACAAACTTGACGGTTTTGACAATGATTGGATTGAAACTTCCTCTGCCTTAAGAATTGCCAACTACACTAATATACCCGCAGGTGATTATACATTTTATGTTTATGGAAGCAATAATAATGGCACTTGGTCTGAAGAACCTGCATCATTGAAGATTACGATACATCCGCCATGGTATTGGACAACACTCACCAAAATACTTTATTTCGTTTTGTTAGTGATAGTAATAATACTCTTCGGACAATATACAATAATCAATATTAGAAGGAAACGTAAACTGGAATTTGACCGGCTTGAAAAAGAAAAAGAAAAAGAATTAAATGCAGCAAAACTTGAGTTTTTTACTAATATATCGCATGAACTACGCTCGCCACTTACACTAATACTAGGACCTGTAGAAAAACTCATTAGTAAAATTGATTCACTTAAAAAAGAAGATCGTCTAAAATCATACAACACTATTCAAAGTAACGCAGACTATCTTTTAAAATTAACAAAACAACTGCTAGACTTCCGAAAGCTTGAGCAGGGAAAAACACCACTCACTTGCGCTCATATAAATGTAGTTAGCGCCATCCAAAAAATAAGTGAACAGTTTAATTCTCTAGCCGATAAAAAAAATATTTCACTAGAATATCATGTTCCAGAAAAGAAGGTCTTTGTTTGGATAGATTTTAATAAATTAGAAAAAATTGTGCATAATTTATTGTCAAATGCGATTAAGTTTACACCCAAGAATGGCAGCATAAAAATCAAGGTTATGTTGAAAAATCCAACCCTAAACTACCCAGAGGGATGTTTCGCCTTAAGTGTGACAGATAATGGTGTAGGAATCAAGCCGAGTGAACTTAAAAATATTTTTGAGCGTTTTTACCAAGCTGATAACCAAAACAAAAAAAATAAAGGGGTTGGGATAGGGCTATCATTTTCGCATAGCTTAGCTAAAATACATGGTGGAACATTAGCTGTCAAAAGCAAACTCAATGAAGGAAGCACATTTACACTTACATTACCCTTAGGGACTGCACACTTAACGTCCGAACAAATGATTGATGACAAAGAGCTTATATTAACAAATATAGAGATGCCAATTCATCAAGCCAGTGAAAGACAAGAAGTTATTTTCTATAAAAATGATAACAAACCCCTGCTTTTAATCATCGAAGATAATATTGAAATAAACCACTACATCGCTTCAGAATTGAGCGAAGATTATGCTATAATTAGTTGTGTGAACGGAAGTAAAGGGCTAGAACTTGCAAATGAAAAGTCCCCAGATGTTATAATCAGTGATATCATGATGCCAGGAATAAATGGGCTGGAAGTGTGTAGGCAAGTTAAAAAAGACATCAAAATTAATCATATTCCCTTCATCCTGCTCTCGGCAAAAACAACAAATGAGTCTCGAGTGGAAGGGCTTCAAGCTGGCGCAGATGTGTATTTGATTAAGCCTTTCAATATGGATGTGTTAAAAATGCAAATAAGCTCTTTACTTGAAAACAGAATAAGAATCCACGATGAGTTTAAAAAATCTCCATTCGAACCAAGTTTAGTTGACATTAATGGAGTTGAGGAACAATTTATACAGAATGTAATCGAAGAAATAGAACGTAATCTCGATAATGCTTCCTTTACAACAAATCTACTTGCCCAAAACATTGGGATGAGTAGAACTACTTTTTACAACAAGATCAAGGCGATAACAGGAATGAAGCCAACAGAGTTTGTACGTAACTACAGGCTTAAAATTGCTGCACAATATCTAGAAAAAGGATTTAGTGCCAAAGAAAGCATGTATCGAACAGGGTTCAATACTGCTGGATATTTCACACAATCTTTTAAAACTTTATATAAGATGACTCCATCGGAATATACAGCTCGTTTTAAAGACGCGTAAAATTATTCTACTTTTAACGAAACAGAAGCTGTTTGAAGAGAGTCAGAAGTAGCTTGAACAGTAATCAAACCTGATTTTTTTGTGGTTTTTACCATTAGCATACAAAGTCCGTTGAATGCCTTGCGTCTATTCGATTGAAAAGCTGCCATTGTTGCTGGATCTCCATTCCCCACCGCAGCTATGGTTCCCAAATCTGAGACGGAAAACTTGACCAAATTGTCAGCATTTGGACACAAATTTCCATCCTTATCTGTTATACGC
>JAYPBW010000018.1:24064-26147 GCA_038124405.1 Flavobacteriaceae bacterium
GTTATACGCACTGTAACAAACGAAATGTCCTGACCGTCAGCATGAAGAGCAACTCTATCTGGAATAAGCTCAATTTTTGCTGGCTCACCAGCTGTATTTATGCGCTTTTTGGCAACCCTTTCGCCATTGGTGTAGGCAACAACCTTGATTGATCCGGGCTGATAAGGAACTTCCCACATCAATCGGTAAGGAGACATAAAGGTACCCTCATAGCGCCCTCCTTCCCAGTCAATAAAATTTATAGGAACAGGTGCTTTATCGATTCCCTTACGCTTTTTACCAAAAGATTTTCCATTGACAAATAACTCTACTTCCTCTGCATTGGTGTATGAAACAACTGGAATAATTTCGTTTTCTCTACCCTTCCAGTTCCAATGCGGCAGCACATGAACCATTGGAGCGGTAGTCCATTGACTTTGATATAAATAAAATCTATCTTTTGGAAGTCCACAAAGGTCTACGGCTCCAAAATATGAACTTCGTGCAGGCCAATCGCCATTCCAGTACCCATTCGTAGAATTATCTTTGCCGCCATAAGGAGTAGGTTCGCCTAAATAATCAAAACCCGTCCAAATAAATTCACCTAAATTATTTGGTGTTTTTTCCAATGCCTCAAATTCGATATCTGGTGGATAAGCCCAAGGCGGGCCAATAAAATCATAGCTGGTAATTTCTAAAGATTCGTGCTTCTCATACTTTTCAATAGGCAAGTGATAGGTACCACGGCTACTGACAGTACTGGCTGTTTCTGAACCATAGAAAATCCAATCGGGATGCTTTTGAATCACCTCCTCGTACTTTCGCGGTTTATAATTCCATCCTACCAAATCTAATGCTTCAGCTAACCCATTGTTTATTGGGGCTGGATAATAATTAAATCCAGCTGTTACAGGCCTAGAACTGTCTTCATCGCGACATATATCAGCTAATTTGTGGGCGATTTCTCTACCCTTGGTCTTATGTGCTTGCTCCATTATCTCGTTCCCTATACTCCACATGACAACAGAAGGACTATTTCTGAAGGAACGGATCATGTCACGTAAATCTTGCTCATGCCATTTGTCAAAATGTTTACTGTAATCATTTTCCACTTTTGCCATTTGCCAAACATCAAATGCCTCTACTTGAATCATCAAACCCATTTGGTCACAAAGTTGTACTTGTTCGGGTGAAGGCGGGTTATGGCTGGTGCGTATGGCATTCACACCCATTTCTTGCATAATTTCGAGTTGACGTTCGGTAGCTCGCTTATTTACAGCTGTCCCTAATGGTCCCAAATCATGATGTAAGCATACCCCTTTAAAACGAGTATTTTTATCATTGAGCTTAAACCCAAAATCAGCACCATATGCTATGGTTCTTATTCCGAAAGTCGTTTTGTAGGTATCCAAAACCGTATCGCCAAACTTAATTATCGTCATGGCAGTATACAAGTTTGGTTTGTCTAAATCCCAAAGCATGGGCGTTTCAACGCTAAGGGTTTGAACTGCCTCCACGGTAGTGTTTTGTTTGGCTTGAACCATACTGTTGCTGTTAGCCACTTCATTGTTGTTGGGGTCATAAATAATAGTCTGTAAGCTAACTTCTTTGTCACTATTAGCAATGTTTTTAACCTCTGTAAGTACACGCACTGATGCTTCGTTTTCGGTAATGTTTGGGGTAGTAATAAAAGTACCCCATTTGGGAACATGAACTTCATTGTTTATCTCGAGCCAAGTATTTCGATAAATACCTGCTCCTGGATACCACCTCGAAGAAAAGTCTTCTGGAGCCAATTGAACCGCAACCACATTTGATCCTCCATAATTTAAATGCGGACTTAAATCAACCGAAAAACCGATATATCCATATGGACGGAAGCCAACAAGCTTGCCATTAAGCCAAACTTTTGCGTTATTCATGGCTCCATCAAAATGAAGCGTCACGTGTTTTCCCTTAACGGAGTTTGGCATGTCAAATTTTTTACGGTACCAACCAATTCCATGAAAAGGCAATCCACCACTTCGTGCATTGTAAGAGCTGTCAAATGGCCCTTCAATAGCCCAGTCGTGAGGCAGTGTTATATCACGCCACAAAGTGTCGT
>JAYPBW010000019.1:0-7085 GCA_038124405.1 Flavobacteriaceae bacterium
ATTCTACTCAGACACCATTACGCTAGATAAAGACTCAATAGAAATTTCAGGAAATATAACGTTTCATGGAACTTCTATGCCTTTGAGTACTTCAGCTCAATGGCTGCAAATTGAAGATAAGTGGGTGTTGAAGGGTGAATTTGACATACAACCTTCTAGCTTTGGAATTAAACTTCCATCGTTTATGTTGGTGAAAATGCGGGACAATATTCATATCAGCTTTCACTTGGAGTTGCGTACCTTTGTACCTTAGAGTATGCTACAAGAAAAACTAGAAATTGTCAAACAACGCTATGATGAGGTGTCAGATCTTATTATACAACCCGACATTATAGCTGACCAAAAACGATACGTAGCTTTAAATCGTGAGTATAAAGATTTAAATGCGTTAATGGATAAGCGTACCGAATATCTAAACTTACTGGAAAATAAATCAGAAGCTCAAGCCATAATTGCCGAAGAAAACGATGCCGAAATGTTGGCTATGGCAAAAGAAGAACTTGAAGATTCTACTCAAAAACTGAGTGTTTTGGAAGAAGAAATTCGATATATGCTCATTCCAAAAGACCCTGAAGATGCCAAGAATGTCATGATGGAATTACGCGCAGGTACGGGTGGTGATGAAGCAAGTATTTTTGCAGGTGACCTGTACAGAATGTACACCAAGTACTGCGAAAGCAAAGGATGGCGCGTAAGCGTTGTTGATATGAGTGAAGGAACATCGGGTGGGTTTAAAGAAATAATTATTGAGATAAGTGGTGAACATGTATACGGTACACTAAAATTTGAATCTGGAGTTCACCGCGTGCAACGTGTCCCTCAAACAGAAACGCAAGGTCGTGTACATACTTCGGCGGCTACTGTAATGGTACTTCCTGAAGCCGAAGAGTTTGATATTGAACTTGATATGTCTGAAATTCGAATTGAACGAACTACCTCAACGGGTCCCGGAGGACAATCTGTCAACACTACCTATTCTGCCATTAAGCTACACCACGAACCCACAGGAATGATTGTAAGTTGCCAAGATCAAAAATCATCACACAAAAACTTAGAAAAAGCACTTAAGGTATTGCGTTCTAGGCTCTATGATATGGAGCTTGCAAAAAAACAGGCTGCGGATTCTGAAAAAAGGAAAAGTATGGTTTCTTCTGGTGATCGTTCTGCAAAAATCCGAACCTACAATTATCCGCAAGGGCGTGTTACTGATCACCGTATTGGGTTAACATTATACGATTTGCAAAATATCATTAATGGTGATATCCAAAAATTGATCGACGAAATGCAATTGCATCAGAATACAGAAAAGCTCAAATTTTCAGACGAATTACTTTAAAATGAAACAACAGGAACTTTTCGAACAAATTAAACTCAAAAAGTCCTTCTTATGCTTGGGTTTAGATCCAGATTTGGATAAAATACCATCACATGTTATAAATTCAAGTGATGACCCTCTTTTTGATTTTTGTAAGACTATTGTTGATCACGTGCAGCATTTGTGTGTAGCGGTAAAAATAAATACGGCTTTTTTTGAAGCTTATGGGGTTAAAGGATTTTCTTCTTTAGAAAAACTAATCCAGTATATCAAGTCTCATTATCCAGACTTGTTCACCATCGCTGATGCTAAACGAGGTGATATTGGCAACACCTCGCTACGCTATGCCAAAGCCTTCTTTGAAGCCATGCCATTTGATTCGGTAACCATAGCACCCTATATGGGGAAAGATTCGGTGGAACCCTTTTTGACTTATGAAGATAAACACGCCATTTTGTTGGCTTTAACTTCAAATAAAGGGGCAAGCGACTTTCAATTAAAGTCGAATGAAGGTCAACTTCTTTATGAGCAAGTGATAGCTATTTCTAAAACATGGAAAAATGCGTCACAGTTAATGTATGTGGTTGGAGCAACGCAAGCCAATTATTTAAAACAAATTAGAGCTTTAGTTCCCGATTCATTTTTATTGGTCCCTGGCGTAGGAGCCCAAGGAGGGAGCTTAAAGGAAGTATTTAGAAACGGTGCCACAAATCAAGTAGGGCTTTTGGTTAATTCTTCTAGGGGTATTTTATACGCTAGTAATGGAACAGATTACGCCGATGCTGCACTACAAGCTGCCACAGAATTGCAACAGCAAATGAAACATCTTTTAACCTAATGCTTCACTATACCCTCTACCCACACGAGACCTCTAAAGAATGGGTCACTTTTGTTCACGGTGCAGGCGGGAGCTCTTCTGTTTGGTACAAACAAATACGGTCATACACCGAGCATTACAACGTACTCCTATTGGATTTGCGAGGGCATGGAAGTTCAAAACCATCGCTTAAAAAAGCCTTTCAGGAGCGCTATACGTTTGATGTTATCGTGGCGGATATTGTTGAGGTTTTGGATTATGAAAAGATTGTAAAATCCCATTTTGTGGGCATTTCATTGGGAACAATTCTCATTCGTCAATTGGCAGAAACCTATCCGGAACGTGTGCAAAGTATGATTATGGGCGGTGCTATTATAAAACTCAATCTTAGATCTCAAATTTTGATGCGTTTTGGCAATATTGTGAAATCTGTTATTCCGTATTTATGGTTATACCAGTTTTTTGCTTTTATTATTATGCCCAAGAAAAACCATCGTGAATCTAGGTTATTATTTGTGCGAGAGGCTAAAAAATTATATCACAAAGAATTTTTACGTTGGTATAAGCTCACTTCCGAGCTAACTCCTTTATTACGCTTCTTCAGACAAGTCGATGTGGGAATTCCAACCCTTTATATTATGGGCGAGGAGGATTATATGTTTCTGCCTAGCGTAGAAAAGCTCGTTTCCTGGCAATCTTCAGCACAACTTACGGTAGTGCCGCATTGCGGACATGTAGTTAATGTAGAGCAGCCACAACAGTTTAATGTTACCACACTAGGATTTTTGAAGAGTTTGATTAAGTAAAAATCACCGTTTTATTACCATATACCATCACTTTTTTGGCAACGTGTTGCTTGACCGCATTCGCCAATACAATTTTTTCTAAATCACGTCCTTTGGCTATAAGTTGCGACACACTGTGGTTGTGTGAAACTCGTGCTACCCCTTGCTCTATAATAGGTCCTGCATCAAGTTCTTCGGTAACGTAGTGGCTGGTAGCACCTATGATTTTCACACCCCGTTCAAATGCCGAATGATACGGTTTTGCACCTGGAAATGCAGGCAAGAAAGAGTGATGAATGTTAATGATGTTGCTGGTATATACGTCAATGAGTTCGGCAGGTACAATTTGCATATAACGCGCCAATACAATAAAGTCAACTTGATGCTTTTTTAATAAGCGTAGTTGTTCTTGAGTAGCTGCTGTCAGGGTTTCTTTTGTAACAGACACATAATAAAATGGAATCTCAAAGGCTTTTGCAATAGGTGCCAAATCGGGGTGGTTGCTTAAAATAAAAGGTATTTCAATAGGAAGTTCTCCAGATTTATATCGTCCAAGTAAGTCATAAAGGCAGTGGTCGTATTTGGATACAAAAATGGCCATTTTGGGTTTGTATGCTAGAGGCTGATGACTCCAAGACATAGCAAAAGCCTTTGCTGGACCTTCATTAAATGCTGAAACAAAAGTTTCGTATGTGCAATGTTCTTCGTTTAATTCAGCTTCTAGGCGCATAAAAAAAGCACCTTTTTCCCGATCAACATATTGATCAATGTACTGAATATTGCCTTTCTGTTGGTATACAAATGTGGTTACATCTGCAATAATCCCTTTTTTGTCGGGACACTGAATAACAAGCGTTATGGCGTACATACTAAAATTTCCTGCAAACATACACAAAAAAAACCCCCGTTCCTTGGTTTATCGAAGGTAACGGAGGTTTCTACACTCCTAATTAAACAAATAAATGTTTACTTTCTAGACACACTAAAGTCAGCATAAGCAGCCATTCCGTGCTCTGCATCATCTAGTCCGCTAATTTCTTCTTCCTTGCTTACTCGTAATCCTATAGTTGCCTTGACAATGAGGATCAACACAAGTGTAGAGGCTACACAGAAAGCACCTACAATTCCTACTCCAGCGAGTTGAATCATAAATTGTTCAAATCCAGCCATTTCTCCAAACAATCCAACAGCCAGTGTTCCCCACATTCCAGCGAAAAGGTGAACCGCAATAGCTCCAACAGGATCATCAAGTTTTAATTTTTCTAATAAAGCGATAGCAAGAACTACTACAATGCCACCAATTCCACCTACAATCATAGCATCACCTGTTGACATTTGATCTGCACCAGCTGTAATGGCAACTAATCCACCAAGAACACCATTCATAAACATGGTAATATCGTAGTTTTTGTAAAGTAGATGTGAGAATACAGAAGCTATTACTCCACCTGCTGCGGCAGCTAAGCTGGTTGTTACTAATACTAAAGAGGTTGCTTCAGGATCTGCTGAAAGTACAGAGCCACCGTTGAATCCAAACCATCCTAGCCAAAGAATTAATACACCAGCAGCTGCAATAGGTATGTTGTGTCCAAAGATCGGATTTGACGTTCCATCAGCATTAAATTTTCCAATTCTAGCACCAAGGAAATAAATAACAATTAGTGCTGCCCATCCACCTACTGAATGAACTAATGTTGAACCGGCAAAGTCATAAAATCCACAATTAAATAAGAATCCACCACCCCATTGCCATGAACCAACAATAGGATATACTATTCCTACATATAACACGGCGAATAGCATGAAGCTCTCCAGCTTTATTCTTTCAGCCACAGCTCCCGAAACGATAGTTGCTGCAGTTGCTGCGAACATACCTTGAAATAAAAAGTCTGTCCACCATGTGTAGCCGCCATCTGCATAAGCAGCTGTCATGCCATTTTCGGGGGGAGCAATTCCCCATCCTGCAAATTTAAAAAAGCCAATAGCGCCTTCTTCAAATCCAGGGTACATAAGGTTAAATCCTGCCAAAGCATAAAGCAATAGCCCAGCTGTAATGACAAAAAAGTTTTTAAATAATATGTTAACGGTATTTTTTTGTCTGGTAAGTCCTGCCTCTAGAAAGGAGAATCCCAAGTGCATAAAAAATACGAGTGCTGTACAGATCATCATCCATACGTTGTTTGCGGTAAATAATGCGGTATCCATTTTTTTGCTTAGTTTAAAGTTTCTCCTCCTTTTTCTCCAGTACGGATTCGGTATGCTTCCTCAACCGGAAGAATAAAAATCTTCCCATCTCCGACATTACCTGTTCCGCCAGCCTCAATAATGGCATTTACGGCAGGTTCAACAAATTCATCATTTACAACAATGGATAACATTCTACGTTCAATTGCAGATGTACTGTAGGAAACGCCTCGGTACACTCTTCCGATTTTTTCATTTCCAATTCCAGTTACATCCCAAAAGCTAAAAAAAGTAACTCCTACATCGTGGAGTTTTTCTTTAACGCCCTCATATTGGGCTTTTCTGATTAAGGCTTCTATTTTTTTCATTTATTTATTTTATGGAGTATGTTATTGGGGGTAGCATTCATCTACCCCCGATAACTATATTATTAATAAAGGATATTAATTATGGTAATAAGTCGCTATTGAATGCTTCTTCACCATGCTCAGTAATATCAAGTCCTCTCTTTTCGTCTGCTTCAGAAACACGAAGACCGATTGTTTTCTTTAATAGACCAAGTACAATTATTGAAGTTACAACTGCCCAGGCACCGTATGCTGCTACACCAATAGCTTGAACGCCCAACTGAGAAGCACCTCCTCCGTTTAAGAGTCCAATTCCAGTAGCACCATCAACGCCCCAAAGACCGATAACTAAAGTACCCCAAGCACCCACAACTCCGTGAGCTGATGCAGCACCAATGGCATCATCGATTTTAAGTTTCTTTTCAATAAACTCAATAGAGAATACAACGATTATACCACCAACGAGTCCAGCAAAAAAGCCACCACCCATAGTCATATTTCCACAACCAGCAGTGATAGCTACCAATCCAGCAACAGCACCGTTTAGTGTTTGAGATAAGCTTGGTTTTCCAAGATATAACCATGAAGTAAATAAGGCTCCAAGCGCACCGGCAGCAGCAGCAATATTCGTAACCATTACTACAGCAGATGCTGCAATAGAGTCATCGCCACCCCATGCTAACTGAGAACCACCGTTAAATCCAAACCATCCAAACCAAAGGATGAATACACCTAGTGTACCTAATAACAGGTTGCTTCCAGGGATTGGATTCACTTTACCGTCTGCAGTATACTTTCCGATACGAGGACCAACCATCCAGGCAGCAACAAGTGCAGCCCATCCACCAAGAGAGTGAACGATAGAAGAACCAGCAAAGTCAATAAATCCAAGATCTGCTAACCAAGCACCGTCTCCATACCATTGCCATCCACCTGAAATGGGATATATGATTGCGGTAAGGAACAATGTAAATATAATGTATGTACTGTATTTTGTTCTACCTGCAACAGCACCCGAAACGATAGTTGCCGCAGTAGCTGCAAAAACAGTTTGGAAGAACACATCGTGCGCTCCAGCACCTGGATTGAACCAAAGGTCGCTAATAGACAAAAATCCACTTGCATCTTTAGTTCCGTACATTAAGCCGTATCCTAGCGCCCAGAAACTTAAAGTTCCCACACTGATATCCATGAAGTTTTTCATGGCAATATTCGCCGCGTTTTTAGAACGAGTCATTCCAGATTCTAGTAGGGTAAATCCTGCTTGCATTAAGAAAACAAGAATACCTGAAAGTAGAATCCACAATATTGTGAAGTCTTCATTAGCGTCAACCGCTGCTGTGCTAATGATGTTAGGTAATGTTGTTAGTAATGACATAACTCAAATAATTTTGTATTAGAATGAGTATATGGCAGCAACAACAAATGAAGCTAAGCTATCTGTAGCTCCGTCCGCATCTACATAATATTTATCTGATGCAGTGTCTACTCTAAATTCTGGCTTTAAAATGAAGTTGCCAGCAGAGTAGCTACCTGTAATGGTAAGCGACGTGTTGTCGGCATCTCCCGTAGCACCTAATGCACCGGCGCCACCATCTGTTTCAGAGAATAATTCACCACGAAGACCTAAGCTAAAG
>JAYPBW010000019.1:7095-23910 GCA_038124405.1 Flavobacteriaceae bacterium
CCACTTGTGGGTATAATGCAATACCGCTAAATCCAGCATCATCTGCCATAGTAGTAGTAGTAGCGTTAATTCCTAAGAAAAAGCTATCTGTAATATCCAATCCACCTGTGTAGTCTACTTGCGTGTAATCATCTCCAGTTAATAAGTTAATGTACTGTCCATAAAGACCAAGCTGCGCACCAATCATGGTAGTATCGCTGTAGTCAGCCTCAGTTTCGTCAGTAGCATTCATAACTGCTAGCATAAAAGTAACATTACTAGAAAGTGTAAAGTCAGCTTTTAAACCAGTGTGTGAAAAAGGTCCGTAAGAGAACATGTATGAAGTAGAGTAGTTAAAGTTCGCTGCAGGTGAAATAACCTCATACCCTAAGAAAGTGTTGAAGTTACCAAGTGTTAGAGTGAAATTATCATTTACATTATAGTAAACATATAATTGGTTCACGATATTTGAAGATCCAGTAGATCCAAATACAGCATCAGCTCCTCTAGGTCCATAAACAAAATCAGCTACGAAACCATGTTTTTCGCCTTCATAAGAAAGCACTACGTTTGCCATCCCTAATGCAAAGCCAGGTAAGTTAGCAAACGATGTGTTGGGTGCAAAATCACTGCTTCTATAGTATGTGTCAACAGAACCTGAAACACTAAAAGTAGAATCTTGCGCTTGTGCTTCATGATTTCCAATTGTGGTCATCATAAGTACAGCAAGTGTTAACGTTAAAAATGAAATTAGATTATTTTTCATTGTATTATGTTTTATAGTTAATTATTTAAACGACTTAATTATTTAATTAGTCATGCCAAAAATAGAATAATTGAGAGTCTACCCCTTAATATATAGTAGTTAACACCCTATTTTTACTATAATTTCAAAATAGACCCCTATTTATTGACATATAACTATCATTTAAAGTCATAATTTATATATATGACCCATAAAATAGCAGGGGTTATTAATAAATAAATAAAAAAAGGTCGTATATGCTATAAGTATTTGCATACTTGATGCCCAAGCAAGACAAGTCCCAGGCATAATCCAAAGCTGAATACAGAATATCCAAAAAAATGAAGAAGTTGTCCTTCTTTAATAAAGGAGAAGTTTTCAAAAGTAAACGTAGAAAATGTAGTCAGGCCTCCACATAAGCCCGTAACAAAGAATAGTTTTTGTTGTTGGTTCAAAACCTCATTATCATCGAAATTACCTAAGAACAATCCTATTAAAAAACAACCTATAGCATTTGCACATAAGGTTGCCCAGGGAAAATGAGTTGTATATTGATAAAGCGTCTTTGAAATTAAAAAACGCAATATACTTCCAAGCCCTCCGCCAATAAAAACAAGTACTACAGCATACATATTCATACTACACAAGGCTTTTTAAACCCACAAGCAATGCAACAAAAAGTAAAAAGCCAATCAGTACCCAAAAGCTACCTTTAAAATAGGTTTTACTTTTTTGTTTGTCTTTTTTGTAGCTATTTATAATAACTAATGTGAATGTAATGATGAAAAAAAGTGCAAAAATCAATTGACCCGTTGAGAACATAGCGTTATTTTTAGCGAAACTATAAAAAAATGCAAAACCAACTAGATGCTGTCTCAGCATTTCATAATGCTTTTGGCGTGGGCATGTCCAAAAAACCAACAGCAAACATCTCTAAAGAAATTAATCAATTACGCCATAAACTTATGGCAGAAGAAAATAATGAATACTTAGATGCAGCTAACGCAAATGATTTGGTTGAAGTAGCCGATGCCTTAGGCGATATGCTATACATTCTTTGCGGAACCATACTTACACATGGGATGGAGCACATTATTGAAGATGTTTTTAATGAAATTCAACAAAGTAACATGAGTAAATTAGATTCCAATGGAAAACCTATTTACAGAGAAGATGGCAAGGTAATGAAAGGACCGAATTACAGCAAACCAAACCTAAAACAGTTTTTTGATTAGTCACAAACTTTGAATCGCCATCCAAATGGATCTTCAGATATGTTATACTGAATTTCCATAAGAGCCTTTTTAAGTCGATCAGCATAACTGTTTTCAACTGCGGTAACTTCATAGTCTATTCCTTTGTATCCAAATCCAATAATGGGTTGCACAACAACGGCTGTACCGCTACCAAAAATTTCAAGTAGTTTCCCTGAAGAAGAGGCTTCAAGTAATTCGGAAACTCGAATAGGTCTTACCTCAGTTTTAATCCCCAAATGCTTTGCCAGTGTCAAGATACTTTTTCGCGTTACACCATCCAAAATACTATCGCTTGTTGGTGCTGTAATTAGCGTGTCGCCAATGCGAAAAAATAAGTTCATGGTGCCAGCTTCTTCAATAAAATCATGAGTAGCAGCATCGGTCCAAATAATTTGCTGGTATCCCTCTTTTTTTGCTAGTTGAGTAGGGTAAAACTGACCTCCGTAATTTCCAGCAGCCTTAGCATATCCCGTTCCTCCTTGTGGTGCCCTACTGTAGTGATCAGCTATTTTTACGCGTACATCTCCTCCATAATAACTAGATACAGGAGCGCAAATAATCATAAATCGATATTCAGTAGCCGCTGAGGCCTGAACACAACCTTGAGAAGCAAAAACAAAAGGTCTTACATAAAGCGACTTTCCTTCGCCAGCTTTTACCCATGATTTGTCAAGACTAATAAGTTCTTTCAAACCTTCTAAGAAAATATCTTTTGGAAAAGTTGGGATAGCTAAACGTTCTGAAGACTTATTAATACGCTCGGCATTTTGTTCAGGACGAAAAAGCCATACACTACCAGGTTCATCTTTAAAAGCTTTCATGCCTTCAAAAACAGCTTGGCCGTAGTGCAATACACTTGCCGCAGGAGACATTTGCATGGGAGCAAATGGAATAATTTCAGGGGTTCCCCAAGCGCCATCTTTATAATCACATACAAACATATGGTCTGTAAAAACAGAACCGAAAGCAAGATTTTCAAAATCTACTTTATCTATTAATGAGGTTGCAGCAGGCGTTATGATCATTGGATAGTACTTTATATAACAAATGTAGGAAAATCTGGGGTGTGGACATCATGTAGTGTACTTTTACAAAAAAAAGAATGCGAATTTTAAGTTCGGGAGCAAGTGGTTTGGTTGGACAGGCTCTCATCCCCGTTTTGCAACAGGCTGGTCATCAAGTATCTGTGTTAACTACACGGCCTAATTCAGTTTTGTTTGATGCTAGCATAAAAGTGTATAATTGGCTACCCGAAAAAGGAGTTTTAGACAAAAATGCGTTGGATGGATGCGAAGCAATCATCAGCTTGGCGGGCGCAAAAATAGCTCAACGATGGACAGATGCTGCTCAAAAATCCATTTTAGAAAGTCGGGTTTTAGGCACACGGGTTTTGATTGATGCTGTGAAGAATTTGCCTTCAAATCAAGTTTCTCACTTTATATCGGCTTCTGCAATTGGAATATATCCAACAAGTAAATTTGAACACTATACTGAGCAACATACAAAAATAGCAAACTCATTTACTGGACTCGTAGTTAAAAACTGGGAAGAAGAGGCTGAAAAGATGAGGCCTTATGTGAAGAATGTCAGTAAAATCAGAATCGGATTAGTTCTTGCCAAAAATGGCGGTGCATTGCCTTCCTTAGCTATTCCCGCTTCTTTTGGTTTGGGCGCGTGGTTTGGAAGTGGTAAACAATGGCAATCATGGATTCACATTAACGATTTAGTTCGTCTATTTGTGTTTACATTGTCAAATCCTGGGTGTTACAACGGTGTAGCTCCAAATCCTGTTACTCAAAAAGAGTTAGTAAAAACGCTCTCAAAAACATACAAAACACCTCAATTTCTACCTGGAATTCCAAAAGTGTTTATGCGTATTGTTTTAGGTGATATGGCCTCAGTTGTTTATGATAGTATTTATGCTTCTAGTTCTTTAGCCCAGAAAAAAGGATTCACCTTTAGTTTTCCAACTTTAGCAGTTGCGCTATCCAATTTAGTACCTCTTCGTAGTAAAAAGTAGTGTCATTTTGACATAATATCCTTTTTGGCAGTACTTTTGCCAATTAAATGAAAAACATATATGGCTGCCAAAAAAAAGGACAAAGAAGTTAGTGAAGAGGTGAAGCAAGATGATCAAAACCTTCAGCCAGAAGTGGAAAAAGATCCACTTGCTGAAGCGCAACGTGCTTTAGACGAAGAAAAAAATAAGTTTTTGCGCCTATTTGCAGAGTTTGAAAACTATAAAAAGCGCACAGCTAAAGAGCGTATTGAGTTGTTTAAAACTGCATCTCAAGAAGTTATGGTTGCATTACTTCCAGTGTTAGACGATTTCCAGCGCGCATTGGCTGATCTTGATGAAAACGATGAACAGTTTGCCGGAATTATTCTGATATACAATAAGTTTTTTGATACATTAAAGCAACAAGGTCTTTCCAAAATAGAAATAGAACCAAAAGCATCATTTGATGCTGAGCTTCATGAAGCCATTACTCAACTGCCAGCTTCCGATGCGCATCCCAAGGGGAGTATTGTTGATGTGGTAGCGGCAGGATACAAACTAGGAGATTTAATAATACGTTACCCTAAAGTTGTGGTAGCTCAGTAAGCATGAAAGAAGATTACTACGACATATTAGGTGTTTCTAAATCTGCCTCTGCTGCAGAAATTAAAAAAGCATATCGTAAAAAGGCGATAGCCTATCACCCTGACAAGAACCCAGGAGATGCAGAAGCTGAGAAAAAGTTCAAGCAGGCAGCAGAAGCTTATGAAGTTTTAGGCGACGAGCAAAAGCGCGCTCAATATGATCGCTATGGTCATGCAGCTTTTGACGGCAACCAAGGATTTGGTGGTGGAGGCATGAACATGGATGATATTTTTAGTCAGTTTGGAGATATTTTTGGGAGCGCCTTTGGTGGCGGTTTTGGTGGTTTTGGCGGTGGTCAACGAAGAACAAAAGGAACAAACTTACGCGTTCGTGTAATGCTTACACTTGAAGAAATGGTTCTTGGTGTTGAGAAAAAAATTAAAGTAAAGCGTAAAAAGCAAGCTCCAGGTGTAAGTTATGCTACATGTAAAACATGCCAAGGCTCAGGCCAAACTATGCGTATTACAAATACTATTTTAGGTCGGATGCAATCTGCTACAACGTGTGCAAGCTGTAATGGAGCAGGGCAGACTCTTCGTCATCGCCCATCTGGTGCAGATGCCTACGGGATGATTTCTCAAGAAGAGACAGTTTCTATTAAAATTCCTGCCGGAGTTGAAGACGGTATGCAATTAAAAGTTTCTGGAAAAGGAAACGAAGCTCCGGGAAATGGACTTTCAGGAGATTTGATTGTTCAGATTTCTGTAAAAGAGCATCCGCATTTAAAAAGAGAAGGAAATAACCTTCACCTAGATTTATATATATCAATATCCGAAGCAGTTCTAGGTACTTACAAAGAGATTGAAACAGTAGGAAGTTCTGTCAGAATTAAATTAGATGCAGGAATTCAATCTGGAAAAATTTTGCGATTAAAAGGAAAGGGTGTTCCCAGTTTAAACAACTACGGAACGGGTGATTTACTTGTTCATGTGAGTGTTTGGACTCCTGAACAACTTACCAAAGAACAAAAGCAGTTTTTTGAACAACAATCCAGCCATGATAATTTTCAACCAAGCCCAAAATCAACACATAAATCGTTTTTTGATAAAGTAAAAGACATGTTTTCATGATTTTATTCCATTTTTATGTATAAAGTTTATATATTTGAAACGACGATAGATTTATCTAGTGTTATTTTTCTTTTTCATAGCAATTTTTTCCCATCCTCTTTTGAGGGTGGGTTTTCTTTTTTAAGACTGTTTTTTCTATATTAGAGTATGGAAAAAATCAAATCAATTTTTCAATATAACATAGGCATAGGAGATGCTCAATTGAGTATTGGTTCCTTTTTGATATGGATTGCTGTTCTAATTGGCCTGTCTTTTTTGTTGCGTTTTGTGCGCAAAGTGCTAACTCGCAGGTTGTCTTATGAGCGAAAAGCAAAGTTCAAACCTATTTTTTCTTTTTTCAATTACACGCTTTACACGGTTGTGGTGTTGTTGGTATTGCAAAATGCAGGAGTCAATCTTACGGCATTATTGGCTGCCTCTGCAGCTTTGCTGGTAGGTGTTGGATTCGCACTTCAAACTTTTTTTCAAGATATTATTTCAGGCATCTTTATTTTGATTGATCAATCCGTTCACGTAGGGGATATTATTGAGCTTGATGGTAAAATTGGTCGCGTTGATAATATTACCTTACGCACGACTCGTGCGGTTACCGTAGATAATAAAGTGCTTATCATCCCAAACCATATGTACTTAACAAGCACCTTATTTAATTGGACCGAAAACGAAAAGCAAACCCGCGAGTCTGTTTCTGTGGGAGTTGCTTATGGAACAGATGTAGATAACTTAAAATCATTACTTACCAACATTGCGATTTCTCACCAAGAAGTGTTAAAATCACCGCCGCCCATATTATTGTTTAAAGACTTTGGTGAAAGTAGTCTTGATTTTGACTTGGTATTCACCATTAAAGATGGCTTTAAAACCGAGCTCGTAAAAAGCGATATTCGATATGCTATTGACAAAACTCTCAGAGAAAACAACATTAATATTCCGTTTCCTCAACGTGTAATTCATAGCGCTACTTAAATGTCAAATATATTAATTGTTGAAGATGAAGCGAATATCCGACGTGTACTTCTCAAGGTGCTTGTAGAAGAATTTAAGTCGTTAAAGGTAGATGAAGCCATTGATGGCGTGGAAGCTATTGCTGCCATTTCAAAAAATGACTATGATCTTATTTTGAGTGACATCAAAATGCCAAAAAAAGACGGTATTGAAGTATTAACTTTTGCTCAGGAACATGCTCCAAAAACTCCGGTTGTAATGATCTCTGGTCATGGAGATTTAGAAACGGCAGTTCAGGCTATGCGCCTAGGCGCCTACGATTATATTTCAAAGCCACCCGATTTAAATCATTTACTCCAAACTGTTCGCACCTCTCTTCAGGTTATAGAGCAACCTAAAAAAGTTCCCAATAAAAAAAAGTCGAAGAAATACACCATGGTGGGGGAGTCTAAAGCGATACAATCTATACACACTGTTATTGAAAAAGTAGCACCTACTATGGCTCGCGTGCTTATTCAAGGGCCTAATGGGAGCGGTAAAGAACTTGTTGCTCGGGCTTTACATCACAATAGTGCTCGATCTGCAGCACCTTTTGTTGAGGTGAACTGTGCGGCCATACCCGCAGAGCTTATAGAAAGTGAATTGTTCGGCCATGTTAAAGGAGCGTTTACTTCTGCACATAAAGACCGAAAAGGAACTTTTGAACAAGCACATGGCGGAACCTTATTTTTAGACGAAATTGGCGATATGAGCTTGGCGGCTCAAGCAAAAGTACTTCGCGCTCTTGAAGAACACAGAATACAGCGTGTAGGAAGTGATAAGACCATTTCTGTGGATGTTCGTGTACTAGCCGCCACAAATAAAGACGTCAAAAAAGAAATTAAAGAAAACCGCTTTCGAGAAGACTTGTATCATCGCTTGGCAGTGATTGAACTTTATGTGCCTCCACTTAACGACAGAAGAGAAGATGTTCCCTTATTGGCGCAACATTTCCTTTCCTCACTTAGCCCTCCAAAACAACTGCATAAAGATGCACTTTCTTTACTTCAGAATGTTAATTGGACAGGAAACATCAGACAACTACGTAATGTTATAGAGCGTTTACATATTTTAGGCGGAGATGAAATATCTGCTGAAGATGTATCTACATATACACAAACACAATCAGGCTCATGATGCGAATACTTTTTATTTTTTTATGCTGTGTTGTACTGCAAGCACAACCAAACGTTGAAGATCAAAATCGAATTAAACAATTTTATGACACATCACTTCTTGAAGGTCATGCGTATGATTGGTTAGATTATTTGACAAACCGAATTGGAAGTCGATTATCTGGCTCTCTAGGAGCAGAACGTGCGGTGGCATGGACAAAAGCCGAACTAGATTCAATAGGATTAGATCGGGTTTATTTACAACCGGTTAAAGTACCTAAATGGGTTCGTGGTCCAAAAGAATTTGCACTTATTGAAACTGCACCTGGGATTACATTTAATGTACCCATTACAGCACTAGGCGGCTCAGTGGCTACTCCTTCTGTAGGATTAAAAGCCCCTGTTGTTGAAGTAAAAGGAATTGAAGACTTAGCTAAGCTCGGACGTGAAAATATTGAAGGAAAAATTGTGTTTTACAACCGACCCATGCAAGCAAACTTGATTAGCACTTTTCAAGCGTATTCAGGTTGTGTAGATCAGCGTTATTCTGGTGCCAAAGAAGCTGGTGAATATGGTGCTGTTGGCGTTATTGTACGCTCTATGAATTTGCGATTAGATGATTTTCCGCATACAGGAGCGATGAGTTATGGTAATCAAGATGTTTCAAAACGAATTCCTGCAGCAGCAATTAGTACAAACGCAGCAGAAAAATTAAGCTACTTGCTTAAACTAGAACCAAAATTAAAATTTTTGTTTCGACAACAATGTAAAACGTATCCAGATGTATGGTCGAACAACGTTATTGGAGAAATTAAGGGATCTGAATATCCAGATGAAATTATTGTGGTAGGTGGTCATCTAGACTCTTGGGATTTGGGCGATGGCGCTCACGATGATGGTGCTGGTGTGGTGCAATCTATGGAGGTTCTACGTTTATTTAAACAAACTGGCTACCGTCCAAAACGTACTATTAGAGTTGTTTTGTTTATGAACGAAGAGAATGGCCTTCGTGGTGGCAACGCTTATGCCGACAGTGGATTGTCGAACAACGAGAAACATATCTTTGCTTTGGAATCTGATGCTGGCGGCTTTACTCCTCGCGGTTTTTCTTTTAGTTGTTCAGATGAAGAATTTGCTCAAGTAGAATCTTGGAAGCCACAATTCAAACCCTATCTAATTCATTATTTTGAAAAGGGTGGAAGCGGAGCTGATATTCGCCCTCTTAAAAACAAATACAATGTTTTGGCAGGATTACGTCCCGACTCGCAGCGATATTTTGATCACCATCATGCCGAAAACGACACTTTTGATGCAGTAAATAAGCGTGAGCTAGAACTTGGTGCTGCAACCATGACTTCACTCATTTATTTGTATGACAGCTATGGATTAGTTGCCCCACTGCCAAACACTTTTGCGCAATAGCCTACGTCTAATGTTTAAACAATACACCAGAGAATTTAAAACCAACCTACGTTTGGCATGGCCAGTTGTGCTTGGGATGTTAGGACACACCCTGGTTCAATTTATAGACAATATCATGGTTGGTCAATTGGGCACAACGGAACTAGCTGCTATTTCTTTAGGTAACAGTTTTGTGTTTATTGCTATGTCTATTGGAATAGGGTTTTCTACTGCCATCACACCTCTTATTGCTGAGGCCGATGCATCGAAACAACATCACAATTCTCAAAGGGTTCTAACAGAGGGTGTTCGCTTATGTACTTTTTTGGGAGTGATTTTGTTTTTGGTGGTTTACGCAGCTAAACCTTTGTTATTTAAAATGGGGCAGGAGCCCTCTGTAGTAGAACTCGCTTTTCCATATTTGAATTGGGTGGCTTTTTCATTAGTTCCGCTAGTGATTTTTCAAGCTTTCAAGCAATTTTCCGATGGAATGTCACTAACAAAGTACTCCATGTATGCAACGTTACTAGCAAATGTTGTAAATGTTATCATAAATTACTTTTTAATTTTTGGTGTGTGGATATTTCCAAAATGGGGTGTTCTGGGTGCAGCAATCGGTACCTTGGCTTCTAGAGTAGTCATGCTTATATTTATTTTTGTTTTGCTTTACAAAGACCCCAAAACATCATCTTTTATTCGTGGATTACTTCCATTTGAGTATCACAAACCAGAGCTTAAGAAAATTTTAAATTTAGGACTTCCATCTTCATTACAAATGTTTTTCGAAGTCAGTTTTTTCACCTTTGCCATTTGGGTGTGTGGATTTTTGAGTAAAGATGCGCAAGCGGCAAATCAAATTGCATTAAATCTTTCTTCCATGACTTTTATGGTTGCTATGGGTCTTAGTGTTGCAGCAATGATTCGAGTTGGAAATCAAAAAGGATTAGGAGCATATAAGGAATTAAAACGCATTGCACTCTCGATATTTTTGCTAACGCTTTTACTCGATATTGCTTTTGCTATCTTTTTTATTTTAGGGAATAGTTGGTTTCCATGGCTTTATTTAGATCCTTCTACTGGATTAGACACTTTTGCTGTTGCTGAATTGGCAGCTTCGCTTCTTTTTATTGCTGCCTTTTTTCAAATTTTTGATGGCGCACAAGTAGTGGCGTTAGGGAGCCTCAGAGGACTGCAAGATGTAATCGTCCCTACCTGGATTACCTTCTTTGCATATGGTCTAACTGGAGTTCCTGTCATGCTATATTTAAGCCTTGAAGCTGAATTAGGAGCGCAAGGTGTTTGGATTGGACTTTGTCTAGGTCTGGTTGTTTCGTCTCTGTTATTGTATATTCGCTTTAGGTATTTGTCTAATAAACTCATTCGCAATGTCTGATTCACTTCCAGAATTTTTAATTGCCGACAATGCTGCCTTTCCAGATGCAGTTTTTGTTGTACACACGCATTTCCCCCGATTTATTATTAACCTTTCCAACGACGACTTAGAATGGTGGGAAACATTTTCTAAGGAAGATAAGGAACAAGCTACAGAAGAAATGGCGCATTGGATAGAACGGGCAACCGCATTTTATGATAGTGAAATTCAGAACTACACTAACTAATGGATACATTACTTCTTTGGGATAAAGAACTTTTCCTCTGGCTTAATAACCTTGGTTCACCTTCATTCGACACCCTATGGATGACTATTACTGACAAACGGTATACAATAGTTTTTTATATCATTATAACTGGAATTTGTAGTAAGTGGCTGGGACTAAAAAATACGTTATGGTTATTGTTAACAGTAGGATTGTTGATTACGTTTACAGATCAAATTACAAATTCATTTAAGAATGGCTTTATGCGCCTAAGACCTTGCCACGAGCCTGAACTAGAGGGGCTTATGCGTCGCGTTAAACCTGGTTGTGGAGGCAGATATAGCTATTTTTCTGGCCACGCTTCAAATTCATTTGCCATGGCAACTATTTTTGTTTCCCTTTTTGCCAAAAGATTCAAGCTTATGTACGCTCTTTTTCTTGTTGCTGCCTTGGTTGCATACAGTAGAATATATATTGGGGTACATTATCCACTCGATGTGATAAGCGGTGCCCTTTTTGGAGCATTTGGCGGATGGTTGTTTGCTAAAATATACCTCCGATTTATTCCAAATCCGATTTAACCAATTCTGGGTATGCTTGTAGAAACCTACTAACTTTAGGTTTAGAAATAGCTTTTATATACGGATTGTTCGGATTATTTTTCTCGTAGTCTTGATGATATGTTTCTGCTTGATAAAAAACATCTAGCTTTTTTACTTTGGTAACAATTGGGTTTTTATATCGTTTCGCGCTAGTTAGTTTTGCTATAGTTTTTTCGATGATTTTCTTCTCTTCCTCAGTTTCATAAAACGCAATAGAGCGGTAGTGTGTTCCTTTATCTGGTCATTGTCTATTCAGCGTAGTTGGGTCGTGCGACCCAAAAAAAACCTGAACTAAAGTTTCAAATGTTACTTTGTTTGGGTCGTAAATTACTTGTATGCTTTCAGCGTGCCCTGTTTTTCCTGTAATAACTTGATTGTAATTTGGATTTTTAGTGGTGCCACCTGCATAACCTGAAACTGCTTCAAAAACACCCTCAACATGCTCAAAAACAGCTTCAACACACCAAAAGCAACCCGATGCAAAATAGGCTTGGTGCAGCAATGGAACATGCTGCTATTTGAAAAAAAAGAAAAATCAATCGCATTTGTTAGGTTTTAAAAGTATTGGAAAACAAAACGCAAAAATGGTGCCAGCTCTTCTCTTCTTTTAACTCTAAAAAGGCTTTTTCGGATTGGTATACTTTAGCGTTGTTAATGGCCTTAGTTAGCGCATTTGATAGCGCAGTAGGAGAAGGGTTTGTCACGATTCCTATTTGGGGTGTAATCCCATCGGCCAACCCGCCCACATTTGTGACCACTGTTGGAGTGGAAAAATGTATTGCCATTGGTGTAACACCACTTTGAGTAGCAGAAGTATAGGGTTGAACAACCCAATCACAAGCCGAAAACCATAGCGCAATTTCATTTAAAGGTACAAATCGGTCGTGGAATAGGAGCATATCATCGACTTTCAGGGAAACTGCTAACTCTCTATACTTACGCAACGATTCGTAAGGCTCTCCCACCACCAAAACTTGTGTGTTTGGGCAATTTTTCCGCAGTTGTGGTAAACTTTTTATCAATAAATCTAATCCTTTATAAGGTCGGATTAATCCAAAAAACAACAGGTATGTCTTTGTCTTATCGAGTCCTAACTCAGAAATGGCTTTATTTTTTTCAATAGCATCAGGTAATGTCGTGTTAATTGGATGAAAAAGAGTGGTTGTGTTTTTTGAAGTACGTTCTTTTATTGTAGCTGACACAGCTTTTGACATACAAACAATTTCGTCAATTCCTTCTAAAAAGGTTCCTAATAAAGCGCTGTCAGAAATTTTTCTTTCATGAGGTAATGCATTATCAATCCATGCTATTTTTTTACTATTAATAAGACCAGCAATCGTTCTGTAGCAAAGGGCTAGCCAAGGAGTCCAGTACCTGAACACCACAACTTTGGGATTTAATTTTTGTATTCGTTTAGCTGTATTCCACCATGAGATAGGATTAAGCGTATTAATACTTCTTTCGACACGAAAATTTGCATCATTGTTCTCTGTTGAAAACTGCGATTTTCCAGGAAATAAAAGCCTTGGGTAGAGTAGTGAAAAAGAGAATACCATTACTTCTTCTTTTTGTTCAATAAGTGTATTTACAAAAGTAGTATTGGTGTCTGCAATGCCACCACGAAAAGGAAAAACAGGACCAATAACAACAACCATATTAGTTGTCTTCAATAAGCACCCACTCTCCTTTAGTAATTAGAGGTTCGGCTTGCTTATACTTTACGGTTTTGCGCTGCCCACTGACCACATTTTGGATATTAACACGTTCGTTTCGCCCTATTTTAGGTCGTTCACGAACTATGGTCTCAGTTTTAGTTATTGCACCACCACCAGATTGTTGTGCTGCTTGTCGCATAGCTTGTTGATCTTGATTTAGGACTTCTTCCTTCGAGGTGTTTATGCGTTCTTTTCGTCTTGTAGCACGCGCCTCTCTTATGTTATTTGGATCTTGTGTGGGCAATTCTCCTTTAAATAGGAAGGAAATAATATCTCGATTCACAAGATCCATGAAGGCACGGAATAATTCAAAAGATTCAAACTTATAAATCAGTAATGGGTCTTTTTGTTCGTGAACAGCGAGTTGTACCGATTGTTTTAGTTCGTCCATTTTACGTAGATGGTCTTTCCACGATTCATCAATTATGGCTAAGCTTATGTTCTTCTCAAAGTCACGAACTAGATTCTCCCCCTCACTTTCAAAGGCTTTTTCTAAATCACTAACTACGTTAAGCGTTTTCACACCATCTGTAAATGGGACTACAATTCGCTTGAATGTATTGGTTGGGTTCTGATATACATCTTTAATTACAGGAAAAACACGCTTGGCATTCTCTTGCATTTTTTGTTGATAGTGTGTCAACGCTGCCTTGTATACTAGTTCTGTAAGTTCTACTTCAGATAGTTGTTCAAATTCTTCTGCGCTAACTGGACTTGTTAGAGAAAACAATCTGATGATTTCAAATTCAAATTGTTTATAGTCTTTGTTTGCTAGATTCACGGCACAAATTTGATTACAAGTGTCGTATAGCATATTTGCTATATCGACTTGTAAGCGTTCGCCATTAAGTGCATTGTAACGTCTTTTATAGATAACTTCACGTTGTGCATTCATTACATCGTCGTACTCTAATAATCTTTTACGAATACCAAAGTTGTTTTCTTCCACTTTTTTCTGTGCACGCTCAATAGATTTGGTCATCATACTTGCTTGAATAACCTCACCTTCTTTGTGCCCCATTCGGTCCATCATTTTAGAAATACGCTCTGAACCAAACAAACGCATCAAATTATCTTCTAAAGACACATAAAATTGTGAACTTCCAGGGTCGCCCTGACGTCCAGCACGCCCTCGCAACTGTCGGTCAACACGTCTAGAATCATGACGTTCGGTTCCAATAATGGCAAGTCCTCCAGCTTCTTTAACTGCATCGCTAATTTTAATATCAGTTCCACGCCCTGCCATATTTGTGGCTATAGTCACAATACCCGCTTTTCCTGCCTCCGCAACTACATCTGCTTCCTTTTTATGAAGTTTGGCGTTAAGTACATTGTGAGGTACTTTTCTTATGGTTAGCATTCTGCTAAGCAGCTCTGAAATTTCAACTGAAGTAGTACCAATAAGTACTGGGCGTCCTTCTTGAGAAAGTGCAGTTACATGGTCTATTACAGCATTGTATTTTTCTCTTTTTGTTTTGTAAATAAGATCATTTTCATCTTTTCTAGCAATGGGTCTGTTTGTTGGAATTTCAATAACATCGAGTTTATATATTTCCCAAAATTCACCAGCTTCTGTTACAGCAGTTCCTGTCATACCAGCAAGTTTGCGGTACATTCGGAAGTAGTTTTGCAAGGTTATGGTTGCAAAGGTTTGCGTAGCGGCTTCAATTTTCACATTCTCTTTAGCTTCAATAGCCTGATGTAAGCCATCGGAATAACGACGACCGTCCATGATACGTCCCGTTTGCTCATCAACAATTTTCACTTGATTTTCCATCACCACATACGCCACATCTTTTTCAAATAATGTGTAGGCTTTTAGCAGTTGGTTCATGCTGTGAATTCGCTCACTCTTTACGCTAAAATCTGTAAAAAGACTATCCTTTTCAGCAGCTTCTTCTTCGGGACTTAACCCTTTATTTTCAATAGCCGATATTTCACTTCCTAAATCTGGGAGAACAAAGAAATTGGGGTCATCATCTCCTTTAGATAAATGCTCTACGCCTTTATCAGTAAGTTCTATTTGATTGTTTTTTTCATCAATTACAAATAACAATTCTGCATCTACTTTAGGCATTTCTCTGTTATTGTCTTGCATGTAAAACGCCTCTGTCTTTTGCAATAATTGACGAATACCTTCTTGACTTAAAAACTTTATAAGTGCTTTATTTTTTGGTAACCCACGAAAAACTCTAAGCAACAGCAACCCACCTTCTTTGGTATCGCCTTCACTTATACGCTTCTTTGATTCGGCTAAAACAGATGTAAGGTATTGACGTTGTTCCGAAACAAGAGTAGCTATTTTCGGTTTTAAGGCTTGAAATTCGTGTCTGTCGCCATCTGGAACAGGTCCCGAAATAATGAGTGGTGTTCTAGCATCATCTACTAATACCGAATCCACCTCATCTACTATCGCAAAATGGTGTGGACGCTGCACCAAGTCATCCATAGAGTGCGCCATATTATCTCTCAAATAATCAAAGCCAAACTCATTATTTGTTCCGTAGGTAATGTCGGCTTTGTAGGCATTTCTGCGTTCTTCAGAATTCGGTTTATGATAGTCTATACAATCTACAGAGAGTCCATGAAACTCAAATATAGGGGCCATCCATGCGCTATCTCTTTTTGCTAAATAATCATTTACGGTTACCAAGTGAACTCCCGACCCCGAAAGTGCATTTAAATAGACTGGCAGCGTTGCTACCAAGGTTTTCCCTTCACCTGTTTGCATTTCAGCTATCTTTCCTTGATGAAGTACGATTCCACCAATAAGCTGGACATCATAATGTATCATGTCCCAGGTCACAGATTTCCCGGCCGCATCCCATGCATTAGCCCAATGCGCTTGGTCTCCTTTGATTTTTACATTTGATTTTACAGCAGAAATACTTCGGTCAAATGGCGTTGCAGTTACTTCTAACACCTCATTTTCGGCAAATCTTTTTGCTGTTTCTTTCACAACAGCAAAAGCTTGTGGAAGTATGTCGTCCAAATAAGCGGCTACTTCTTGGTGCGCTTTATTTGTGAGTTGATCAATTTCAATATAAAGCGTTTCTTTCTTATCAACGTCGGTTAGTGTTTCAATAGAACTCTTAAGCTGTTCTATTTCATCAAAGTGCGGTTTACGAATAGTAGCTATGCGTTCTTTGAATGCAGTGGTTTTAGCACGAAGTTCATCATGAGAAAGACCAACTAAAGAACTTGATTCTTGATGTATTTTGTCAACTAACGGGTAAATGCCTTTAAGATCTTTTTTGGCTTTGTCGCCAACAAAAGTTTTAAGAATACCGCTTAATATACTCATAGGGGAAAATCTAGGAATCCAAAAGTACGTAAAAAACGGCTAAGGAAACAACGAAAAAACTAGTATTCGTCTTCGTTCCACAGATAATCTTCATCTGTAGGGTAATCTGGCCAAATTTCTTGAATAGATTCATAAATTTCGCCTTCGTCTTCTATTGATTGTAAATTTTCAACTACTTCGAGAGGTGATCCAGTTCGTATGGCGTAATCAATAAGTTCATCTTTATTTGCTGGCCACGGGGCGTCACTTAAATACGATGCTAGTTCTAAAGTCCAGTACATAAAGTTACGTTTTTTGAATGCTGCAAAAATAAATTTTTATCCCATTTAAACAAGAAAAAAATTATTTACTTGGTATCCACTTAATTTCTTCCTTTTTTTCCCAATACACAAAAGCTCTGGC
>JAYPBW010000020.1:0-23888 GCA_038124405.1 Flavobacteriaceae bacterium
GGATAGAGGATTTAGAGCGCGAACCCGCATACAAAAGGCAAGATGTTCAGTTGGATCAGCTTGAAAATGATGGGTCTACATCTCGCACAAGTCTGAGTATGGATAGTAAAGACGAGTTACAATTTAGAACAAACAATTCTTTTTTACACGATAACGTTGATTAATATGAGCTTACAAGAAAAAGTTACCGATCAGTTAAAAGCTGCTATGAGGGCTAAAGATAGCGTAGCGCTAGAGTCTTTACGTGCTATAAAATCTGCCATAACGTTAACTCAAACTCAAGCAGGAGCAAAAGAGCTTAATCCCGATGATGAAATTAAGCTCGTGCAAAAGCTTGTAAAGCAACGAAAAGATAGTGCAGCAATTTTTCGTCAGCAAGGAAGAAATGACCTTGCCGAGCCAGAAGAAGCACAAATCGCAATCATAGAACAGTTTTTACCAGAACAATTAGATGAGGCAGCTATAGCTGAAATAATTGATGGTATTATCTCAAAAACTCAAGCTAGCGGTATGAAAGATATGGGCAAAGTCATGGGAATGGCAAGCAAACAAATGGCAGGAAAAGCCGACGGTAAAACCATTTCCACGATTGTGCGTCAAAAATTAGCCTAGCAACTCATCAAAAAATGTATTTTTGCTATCCATTGGCCCAGTAGTTCAACTGGATAGAATATCAGATTTCGGCTCTGAGGGTTGGGGGTTCGAATCCTCCCTGGGTCACAGATTATTCCCAAAAATAATTTTTTATTTCTGGGAATATTTTTTTAAAAAATATTCTTATTACACTCACAAGCGAATCCTTAAATCTTGTTTAATAGAAATAAAACTGAAAACTAAATTATAGTCTTTTAAACAGCAAAAACTTCATTTTCATTTTTAAATGACTTAAACTCTAGGTTATATCCATCAGGGTCATTTACAAAGAAAGATAAATGTTCTCCTTTTTTACCCTCCAAAAATCTTTTTTGGTGTAAAATATGGCAATTTATTTCACTTAATTTTTTATATAAATCAGTCCATGTTTTCAAGTTTACAATTACACCTAAGTGAAACGAAGGCAAAACCTTTCCCTCAAAAAAATAACTAGGATTTTCAAACTTATATTTTCCAGCTTCCGAAAAAGTCAGCTGATGACCAAAAAGGTCAACATCTACCCACTGTTGTGCTTTTCTTCCCAATTCACAACCTAAAATCTTCGTATAAAATTCAATTGTTTTTTCAATATCTGCACATGGCAGTGAGACGTGAAATAATGATTTCATAATTTCTGATTTTCTAAATTAAATGTACATTGTTTAATTATCTATGTCGTTATGTCGTCATCGACATTATCGTCTTTGAGGTCCACAAAATCATCTTCTTTTTCAAAATTATTCTTTTCATTTTGTTTAATAATTTGAGTGAGTTTACTTCCAACTTTAATAAGGTAAACCGTATCTTCTGAGCGCACTTCAATGGCTTCTGCAATTTCACCAGAAGCCAACTTAAATTCTATAATATCATCTTCATCATATCCAAACGGATACTGTGAATCTAATAAGTTTAAAATTTTTTCTGAAAGTTTTTTATAATCTACAATTAATCTTTTCATATCACATGTTTAAAATGTAAGCAAAAACCAATGGCGCCACAATTGTGGCGTCGCTTTCAATCATAAATTTTGGAGTGTTAATATCAAGTTTTCCCCAAGTAATTTTTTCATTAGGAACTGCTCCGGAATAGGAGCCGTAGCTTGTTGTGGAGTCGCTAATTTGACAAAAGTAATTCCAGAAAGGGGTGTCTTCTTTTTCCATGTCTTGGTAGAGCATGGGTACTACACAAATGGGAAAATCGCCAGCTATGCCACCGCCAATTTGAAAAAACCCAATCCCATTTCCTGAGTTAATAGTATACCAATCAGCCAAAAAAGTCATGTATTCAATACCCGATTTCATTGTACTAGCTTTGAGCTCACCTTTCAACACATAAGAAGCAAAAATGTTACCCATGGTGCTATCTTCCCATCCAGGTACTACCATAGGAAGATTTTTCTGAGCAGCCGCGTACATCCAAGAATCTTGGGGGTCAATTTCATAAGTATCTTCCAAAATGCCAGACAACAATAGTTTGTACATAAATTCATGAGGAAAAAAACGTTCACCATTTTCTTCAGCATCTTTCCAAATCTTAAAAATATGCAGTTGTAATTTCCTAAAAGCTTCATCCTCGGGAATACAGGTGTCTGTAACTCGATTTAAGCCTTTAACGAGTAAATTCCATTCATCTTGAGGGGTTAAATCCCTATAGTTAGGAATTCGCTTGTAATGAGAATGAGCTACTAGATTCATTATATCTTCTTCCATATTAGCACCAGTGCAAGAAACAATATGAACTTTGTCTTTTCGAATTATCTCGGAAAAAATTTTCCCAATTTCAGCGGTACTCATAGCACCAGCTAAAGAAACCAACATTTTTGAACCATTTTCCAATTGTTCATTGTAGGACTTCGCAGCATCTACCAATGTCGCAGCATTAAAATGCAAAAAATAAGTATCAATAAATTGTGAAATATCTCCTTTATTATTATTGGTCATCGTTTAATTTTTTTACTGTTTCGTTTTATTTACTTCACTCAATATGTTTGTAAACCTTTTAAAAGAAATTAAAACCATCTTTTGAAAACTTATAGGAAAGCATTTTATAATAAAGTTTGGCAATCATAAAATCTGGTGCTTTGTTTGTTGGGTTTGGACACAACTCAACAATATCAAAACCCACAACTTCCTTTTCCTTAAATACTTTTTTGAGGAACTCAATGGTTTCATTCCATAACAATCCACCTGGTTCGGGAGTGCCCGTGGAAGGCATGATAGAATGGTCAAAAACATCAACATCAAATGTGATAAAGACTTGATCTGTCATCAATTCAATAGCACGATCTGGCCAAGAATCATCATATATCATTTGCTCTGCAAAAAACACCTTATCTGTATTCATAGCATCACGTTCACTGCTGTCCATTGAACGGATACCTACTTGGATTAAATTAGTGGTTTTACTTGCTTCATAAACTGCGCATGCATGATTACAAGTGGTTCCTTCATAGGTGTCCCTTAAATCTGCATGAGCATCTAAATGAAGAACCGTCAGGTTTTTAAACGAGTCTTTAAAGGCACGTATCGTTCCAATAGAAATGGAATGTTCTCCACCAAAAATGGTTACAAACTTATTTTTTTGAATGTACTTTTTTACAGTTTTATGAACCTGCTCAACCATAGCTTCAGGAGTGGTATTCTCATCAATGATTTCTGCAATAAAAACTCCTTTTTTATAAACTTCGCTATTGGTTTCAATATCATAAAGTTCCATATTTTCAGAAGCCTCTAAAAAGGCATCAAACCCCTTATCTGCTCCCTTTTGCCAACTACTTGTACCATCGTATGGAACAGGAATAAGTACAATTTCAGAACGGTCTAGTTTTGCATATTGTTCGGGAATTCCTGCATAGGTTTTGAAATTATTCATATCCTAAAATTTTAAAAAAATCTTCTTTTGTTTGTTGTGGACGAAAAAGACGCGTTTGTAATACCCCTTGTTCATCTTTGTCTATCAATACATGTTTTGGACTAGGAATCAGGCAATGCTGCAATCCGCCATATCCTCCGATGTTTTCTTGATAAGCTCCTGTATTAAAAAATCCAATATAGAGTGGTTTTTGGGGATTATACTTTGGAAGATAAATAGCATTAATATGCTGTTCACTATTGTAATAGTCATCGCTGTCACAAGTAAGGCCGCCCAGCAGTACACGTTCGTAGGTGTCTTCCCATCTGTTAATGGGAAGTAATATAAAGCGTTTGTTTATGGCCCATGAATCTGGTAGCGTAGTAATAAAGGAGGAATTTATCATATTCCATTTCTCTCTATCGTTTTGTTGCTTTTGGTAGAGTACTTCAAAAATAGACCCACCACTTTCTCCTACAGTAAAACTTCCAAATTCAGTAAAAATATTGGGAACTGGTACATTTTCCTCTGTACAAGTGATTTGAATTTGATTGATGATTTCATCTATCATATAGCTATAATCAAAATCAAAATTTAATGAGTTTTTGATTGGAAAACCACCTCCTATATTTAAACTGTCTAGTGTGGGACACATCTTTTTTAAAGTAGTGTAAACTCGAAGACATTTTTGCAACTCATTCCAATAATAAGCGTTATCTCGGATGCCTGTATTGATGAAAAAATGAAGCATTTTCAACTCTACTTTGGGGTTGTTTTTTATGTGGTCTTTAAAAAAAGGTACAATGTTTTTATATCCAATACCTAATCTTGAGGTGTAAAATTCAAATTTTGGCTCCTCCTCAGAGGCAATACGAATCCCAATTTTAAATGTTTCTGATATGGCTGTTGAAAGAAGATTTAGCTCTTCATAATTGTCCACAATAGGAATACAATTTTTATGTCCGTTATTAATCAGTCTTCCTATGTTGGAAATGTATTGTTCGCGCTTAAATCCATTGCACAACACAAAGGTTTGATTGGTTATTTTCCCAGAAAGTTTTAAACTTTCTACAATGTCTATATCTATAGCCGAGGAGGTTTCAATATGTATATTGTTATTTAATACTTCATCAAGTATAAATTTGAAATGTGCGCTTTTTGTGCAATAACAGTAATGGTAAATTCCTTGGTAATTATGCTTTTCCATAGCATCTGAAAACCAAAGTTTCACTTTAGTTATGTTATTAGAGATTTGAGGCAAATAGGTAAATTTTAGAGGAGTGCCATAAGTTTCAACCAACTTCATCAAATCAATATTATGAAAGCTTAGTTGGCTTCCAGAAATCTTAAACTCTTCTTGCGGGAAGTCAAATGTTTGTTCGATTAAATCAATATATCTTGTCTTCATTTTTCATATTTCTTAAATAAACTGTCATATAAATAGCTTTATTAGAATATGAAAAAACTATATCCTCCGATGATAATCAGGATGTTGGAAATTAAAGGCTTCTAACGGTAAAAGCCTTTGAATAAAAACAGAAGTTAGCTTTAAATTTCGGGAGCCTAAACGATAGGCCAAAGTTGAGTTTGACTTCTTAACCCTCAACACACCGAACGTATAAACACGTTTCAAGTTGGTTCAGCTAATAATTAACTAAATTAGTTTTTTTTGAATTAATTTATTGATTTCATCCAAAAAGTTTGAACTACCATAAGTTTGGGTCACGAATAAATCAACAAAAAGTTGAAACAAAGCAAGCTCAAAATAAAGAGTTTGCTTTTTTATTTTGAGTGATGCTAACGTTTCTTTTGTTGATTTTCAAAGCGGAGCTTTGTAAGGATCACAACGTAATCCTCTCTGGGTCAGGCAATCGGAGAATTGATTCACAGGAATTGGTTCTCCTTTTAAAAAAGGAACTTAAAATAATTTTTGTAATAAAAGTATTGTTATTTGACCCAAAATTTGATGGGTTTTTGTGCTATTATTATAATTTCCTGACTTTCTTCTCCCATTCCCATGCCGAAGCTATCGCTTCGTCAAGACTTCTTTTTGTCTTCCAACCTAATACATTGTTGGCTATAGTAGTATCTGCGTAAGCTGCTATCACATCTCCGTTACGGCGTCCACCTATTTCATAGGGAAGCTTTTGTCCAGACACACGCTCAAAACTTTGAATAACCTCTAGCACACTACTGCCTTTTCCTGTACCTAAATTAAACACTTCATAAGCATCATTGTTTTTCCCTTCGAATAAACGTTCAAGGGCAACCACATGTGCCTCAGCCAAATCCATTACATG
Source organism: Flavobacteriaceae bacterium (assembly GCA_038124405.1). GTDB lineage: Bacteria > Bacteroidota > Bacteroidia > Flavobacteriales > Flavobacteriaceae > UBA7446. The sequence continues at coordinate 5,784 of JAYPBW010000020.1, forward strand.
AATGTAATCACGAACATTAGTGCCATCAGCGGTAGGATAGTCGTTACCAAAAACGGTGAGCTTAGGGAATACACCTGCTGCGGTTTGCGTAATAAAGGGCACTAAATTTTGCGGTCTGCCAAGCGGTAATTCACCTATTGCTATAGAAGAATGTGCTCCAATAGGGTTAAAATAACGCAATGAAATTACACGAAATCCATCTATCGCATGCACGGAGTCCGATAAGATTTCTTCTCCAATCTGCTTGGTGTTCCCATAGGGCGACAAAGCAGGTTGTATAGGTGCATTTTCGGTAATAGGTAACTCTTTGGCTTCGCCATAAACGGTGCAGGATGAACTAAAAATAAAAGGGATAGGGGAGGTAGCTTTTTCCACTTCTGCTAATAAGTTTAGCAGTGAACCTAAGTTGTTTTGATAGTAGTCAACAGGTTTTTGTACGCTTTCACCAACTGCCTTAAATGCAGCAAAATGAATGATACCTTTTATTTCATGTTTTTGAAATAAAGTGCTTACAGCCATGCTGTTTTGAAGGTCGAGTTTCACAAAAAGCGGACGTTTGCCGCTTGCAGCCTCTATACCATCTATCACATCAATATATGAGTTTGATAAATTATCTACAATGAGGACGTCATACCCTTTTTCATGTAGTGCAACTACAGTATGAGAGCCAATAAATCCTAAACCTCCTGTAACTAAAATCATAGCTTATTTTCAATTAGCTATAAAAATAATCAAATTAGAGTGACAATCTGCTATTAAGATGATATCCATGCATTAATCTTATCTTCCAATAACGCTAATGGAATACATCCCGATTCCAAAACGATTTTATGAAATACACGAATATCAAAAGCATCTCCAAGTTCTTGCTCGGCTTGCGCACGTAACTCTAAAATTTTGAGTTGTCCAATTTTATAAGAGAGCGCCTGCCCTGGATTTGCCATATAACGTTCTATTTCAGAAATAATAGCATATTCGGGTTCTGCTTCGTTAGCAAGTGAATAGGCAATTGCCTGTTCTCGAGTCCATCCCTTTGTGTGAATACCTGTATCTACCACTAACCGAATGGCTCTATGCATTTCGGCACTTAGCATTCCAAAGTACTGGTATGGATCGTCATATAAACCAAGCTCTGCACCCAATGATTCGCAGTATAGTGCCCAACCTTCACCGTAGGCGCTATACCATAGCGTTTTTCTAAAATCGGGGAGTGATGTATTTTCTTGTTGCAGCGATATTTGGAAGTGGTGCCCTGGAATAGCTTCGTGTAAGAACAAGTCTTCATCAGAAAAAATATTGTATTCTTTTACATTTGGAATTGGTACATAAAACACACCCGGACGTGTGCCATCAAGTGAACCTGGGTTATAATGCGCTGCAGCTGATTTTTCTCTAAATGCTTCTACTCTACGAACTTCAAATGGTGTTTTAGGTTGTAACTCAAAAAGCGCATCAACTTTCTCTTTCATCGTGTCGTGTATCGCATTAAAGTTGTCAATTACTTCCTGTGGATCATCAAAAGGGGTGAGTTTCGGCAATGTGCGCACGTGTTCAAAGAATGCATTTAGGTCACCTTTGAACCCTACTTGCTTTTTAACGTCTTCCATTTCACTGCGTAACCGCGCTACTTCAGATAGTCCAAGATTGTGAATTTCCTCTGCCGTCATGGTAGTTGTAGTGTAGAGTCTGATGGCGTAATTGTAATAGTCTTCTCCAAAAGAATACGCCCCAAAGCCACTACTGTTGCGTCCAGCTTCTAAGTAAGCAGTTTCCATAAAATCTGCCAAGCTTTGGTAAGCTGGAATAATTTTGTTGGTAACCATATCAGCAAATGCTTTTGAAAGCTTGTCTTTCTGAGTATCTGTAAAATCTTCTGGAAAATTTTTAGCTGGGATGTAAAAAATATTTTTCTCTAAATCGGGTTCGGTTATGGCTTTTAGTTGAGGTACTACTTTCCTGATTAGTGATTTTGGAAGCACCACATTTTGAGTAATCCCTTCTTTCATTCTTGATTTTGCAGTAGTTAACCAAGCTATATAGTCATCTACTCTTGAAAGCCAATTTTCGTAGTCGGTAACTGTCTTAAAAGGCTGTGCGCTAGCTCCCGCTGCAAGCTGTCCCATGGTTAGCTGCAACGTCCACATTTGGTCTATAGGTAATAGTTCGGAAGGGAACTCCATCCCCATCAGAGTAGTTTCACACTCCCACTGTAATACTTTTTTACTCAGTTTGTCTTCTTCATTAAGTGCGCTATCATCTATAGCATTTAACTTTTCAAGTGTTTCACTATAAAATTCTTTTTGACTTGTTATTACTTCATCGCTTAAAAAATTAGGAAGGTAGTCGTTGTACCGATCATCTCCTTGAAAAGTTGCCTCAATAGGATTCATTTCTAGAGTTTGCTCGTGATAATGTTGCATGAGGTCATGTAGCTTGGCTTGTGGAGAAGGTTGTGTACATCCCACTACAAGTATAGCAATGCAAAGTGTCAATATAAAAGTTCTCATAATTCTGATTTTAAATTGTTCATTCACTTCCAATAGGAGTGGATTTTATTTCTTTCGCCAAGGCTTTGGCTTCTGGAATCCATTTATGCAAGTTAGCAATTCTGCGAACTTCGCTAGGGTGGGTACTCAAAAACTCTGGTGGTCCGCCTTTAGACTGTGCTTTCATTCGCTCCCATAATTTCGGTGCTTCTTCGGGGTTATAGCCCGCAATAGCCATAAGTTCAAGTCCAATTTTATCGGCTTCTGTTTCGTGTTTTCTACTGAAAGGTAACATACCGCCTACGGTAGTGCCAATTCCATAAGCCATCATGATTTGTTGTCTTTTTCGGGCATCTTGATTTTTAGTTGCTTCGGAAGTGATAATTCCGCCAGCCTGTTGTACAATACCAAGGCTCATGCGTTGCGCTCCATGATCTGCTAGCGCATGTGCTACTTCATGTCCCATGATGGCTGCAATACCATCGGGATTAGCCGCTATGGGCATTATTCCAGTGTAAAATACAATTTTACCACCAGGCATGCACCAAGCATTTACTTGTTTGTTGTTTACTAAATTATATTCCCAACCGTAATCGTTTAGTACACTAGGTTGTCCTTTGTAGGTAAAGTATTGTTGTGCAGCACGGGCAATATCTTTTCCAATTGAGGCTACTAGTCTAGCATCTCTAGTACCCGTAACGACATCATTCTCATTTAAAAAAGATTGATAATGTTGCAACGACATGGCAAAAAGTTGCTTGTTGTTGCCAAAAAAATTAAGTGTTTTTTTTCCGGTAAGTACGTTGGTTTTACAACCTAGCATCACCATGAAAGCCGCTATTGTAATATAGTATATAGTTTTCATAATAAAGATTTGAATACCTAAAAATAGGAAATAAAATCGTGTACTATGAATTTAAAGATTTGCTAATTGTTGTAAATCGGAAATAGTTTGAGTTGGGTTTTCAGATGAAAACACAAAACTACCAGCAACAAGAACATTAGCACCAGCTTGCACCAATGCAGCAGCATTTTCAGAAGTTACGCCTCCATCAATTTCTATAAGTAGATCTGTTTTTTTAGCGTTACACATAGCTCGCAAACGGCGTACTTTATCATAGGTGTTTTCAATGAACTTTTGCCCTCCAAATCCAGGATTAACGCTCATCACACAAACTAAGTCTATGTCTGTAAGTACATCTTCTAATACCGAAATGGGCGTATGTGGGTTTAAAGCAACTCCTGCTTGCATCCCCGCATTTTTTATTGCTTGAACGGTTCTGTGCAAATGCGTACATGCTTCGGCATGAACAGTAAGAACGGCAGCACCCAAGTCGGCAAATGTTTGAATGTAACGATCAGGGTCAACAATCATAAGATGCACATCTAGCGGCTTTTTGACGTGCTGTGCCATAGCCTTCAAAACGGGCATACCAAACGAAATATTAGGAACAAACACACCATCCATAATATCCATATGAAACCAATCCGCTTTACTTTGATTTACAAGCTTAATATCTCTTTCGAGATTAGCGAAATCTGCAGCTAGCATGGAAGGTGCAATTTTTATTGAACTCATTAGCCCAAGTATGTTTTTAGAATTTTACTTCGAGAAGTATGTTTTAAACGTCGAATAGCTTTTTCTTTTATTTGACGAACACGCTCACGAGTAAGGTCGAATGTTTCACCAATTTCTTCTAAGGTCATAGGGTGTTGATTTCCAAGACCAAAGTACAAACGTACTACATCGGCTTCACGAGGTGTAAGTGTTTCAAGTGCACGCTCAATTTCTGTGCGTAAAGACTCGTGCATGAGTGTTTTGTCGGGATTTGGTGATTCACCACTTCTTAGTACGTCATACAGGTTTGAATCTTCTCCTTCCACAAGAGGCGCATCCATGGACACGTGCCTACCAGAATTTTTCATCGATTCTTTAACGTCAGACACCGTCATGTCTAATTCTTTTGCAATTTCCTCGGCAGAGGGAACACGTTCATGTGCTTGCTCTAAAAACGCATACGTTTTATTGATTTTGTTGATAGAGCCAATTTTATTTAAGGGTAAGCGTACAATACGAGATTGTTCTGCAAGCGCTTGTAAAATGGACTGCCTAATCCACCAAACCGCATAAGAGATAAATTTAAATCCACGTGTTTCATCAAAACGTTTTGCCGCTTTTATCAACCCTAGGTTTCCTTCGTTAATTAAATCGGGAAGGGTTAATCCCTGATTTTGATATTGCTTTGCAACAGACACTACAAAACGAAGGTTTGCTTTGGTTAATTTTTCTAATGCAATTTGGTCACCTGCTTTAATGCGTTGCGCCAATTCAACTTCCATTTCGGCAGTAATAAGATCTACTTTTCCAATTTCTTGAAGGTATTTATCTAAGGATGCGGTTTCACGATTGGTAACCTGTTTTGTGATTTTCAGCTGTCTCATACAGATATATTGTGTGGATGATATGTGTTATACGCAATGAAGCATGCAAAGGTTACATCAAAACAAAAAAATCCACTAAAACGATGTCTAGTGGATTTAAATTGAACTAAAAAAGGTTAAATTAATCTCTTTTTGGCCTTCTGTTGTTGCCTCCATTTCTTCTTCGGTCACCGCTTGGACGAGGCTTGCGCTCTACATATCCTTCTGGTTTTTCCAAAAGAGCCTTTCGAGAAACTTTTTCTTTTCTGGTACGAGAATCGACTCCAAAGTACTTCACGTCGAAAACATCACCCATATTTACTACATCGGTCACATTTTCGGTGCGTTCCCATGCCAGCTCACTTACATGAAGTAACACTTCATTTCCAGGGGCATCTGTATATTCAACTACAGCTCCAAATTCTAGGATTTTGATTACCTGAACTTCATAAACTTCACCAACCTCAGGTTTGAACATAAGTGCATCAATACGCGCAAGAACTTGATCTATACCTTCGGGTCCAGTACCTAAAATTTCTACAATACCTTCACCAGTATCTGGATCTTCGTTGATTACAATAGTGGTGTTGGTTTCTTTTTGTAATTCTTGAATCACTTTACCACCAGTTCCAATAATTGCACCAATGTATTCATTTGGTACTGTGCGCATTACCATTTTCGGCGCATGATCTTTAACATCAGCAGCAGGAACTTCAATAGTTTCTGTCAACTTATTTAAAATGTGTAAACGACCATCACGGGCTTGCTTTAGTGCCTGAATCAAAATATCGTAGGATAGTCCTTTGATTTTAATATCCATTTGGCAAGCGGTAATTCCTTTGTCAGTGCCTGTAACTTTAAAATCCATATCACCAAGATGATCTTCATCACCTAAAATATCAGAAAGAACAGCAAATCGTTCACCATCAGAAATAAGTCCCATTGCAATACCAGACACTGGGCTGCTAATTTGAACCCCAGCATCCATTAATGCCATAGTACCCGCGCAGACAGTAGCCATTGAAGAAGAACCGTTAGACTCTAACACCTCAGAAACCACTCGAACGGTATATGGGCAATCGTCTGGCATTACTTTTTTGAGTGCACGTTGTGCAAGATTTCCGTGTCCTACTTCTCTACGTGAAGTTCCGCGCAATGGACGTGCTTCTCCTGTACAGAATGGAGGGAAATTGTAATGTAAATAGAAGGTTTCTTCACCCTGGTCTGTTGGTAAGTCAATTACATTTGCCTCACGAGAAGTTCCTAGGGTTACGGTGGCAAGTGCTTGTGTTTCACCACGTGTAAATACAGATGAACCATGAGTTGAGGGTAAGTAATCTACTTCACACCAAATGGGTCTGATGTCTGTTGTTTTTCGTCCATCTAATCGAATTCCTTCGGCCAGTACTAATTCACGTACTGCTTCTTTTTGAGCCTTTCCAAAGTATTTTCCAATTAGTTTTCCATTTTCTTCAAGCTCTTCCTCAGTGAATGTTTCAAGCAATGCTTCTTTTACCTCTCCAAATGCTAGACCACGCTCTTGTTTTGAGCTTCCTTTTTTTGCAATGTCGTAGCATTTTTGGTAGGCAAATTCATGTATTTTTTGCTGTAAATCTTCATCGTGATCTTCTGGCTCATACACACGTGTTTCTTTTTTTCCTACAGCTTCTGATAATGCAATTTGTGCTGCAATTTGATCTTTAATAGCTTCATGTCCAAAGCGAATAGCATCGGCCATGACTTCTTCTGAAACTTCATCAAACTCGCCTTCAACCATAGTTACAGAATCTTCGCTAGCACCAATCATGATGTCTATGTTAGATTCTTTAAGTTGTTCTTTGCTAGGGTTAACAATAAAACGTCCATCAATCTGTCCTACACGTACTTCTGAAATGGGATATTCAAAAGGAATGTCTGACAACTGAATGGCAGCCGAGGCGGCAAGTCCAGCCATAGCATCAGGCATCACGTTTTCATCATGTGACATGAGCTGAATCATTACCTGAGTTTCAGCGTGATAGTCTTTTGGAAAAAGCGGACGCAATACACGATCTACCAATCGCATGGTTAAAATCTCTTCATTGCTTGGTCTTGCTTCTCGTTTAAAGAAACCGCCAGGGAATCGTCCTGCGGCTGCAAATTTTTCGCGATAATCTACCGTTAGCGGAAGAAAATCTACTGGAGATGCTTGACGTGCCGAAACAACGGTTGCTAATAGCATGCAATTGCCACTTTTGACAACAACAGAGCCGTCTGCTTGCTTGGCAAGCTTACCCGTTTCTAGGGTAATAGTGCGACCATCGCCTAAGTCAATAGTCGTAGTATGTACGTTGGGTATCATACGTTTTCAATTTTAAGTTAGTATCTGTGTTGTTGTGTTGTGGTCGTAGATACCCCTATGAAAACCCGAATGATGCGGAAGCTTTTAAGTGCTTACTTTCGAATGCCCAATTCCTTAATTAAGGAACGGTAGCCTTCAATATCTTTATCTTTTAGGTAGTCTAAAAGACTTCTTCGTTTACCTACCAACATTACCAGTGAACGCTCTGTATTAAAATCTTTGTGATTCTTTTTAAGGTGTTCAGTTAGAAAGTTGATACGATGTGTGAATAAAGCAATTTGACCTTCTGTACTTCCAGTATCTTTTTCAGACTTACCGTATTTTTTGAAAATCTCAGCTTTTATTTCTTTACTTAGTGACATGCCAATATTATTGTAAATGATTTTTATGCAACTTCGAGTCTTTCTCGAAGGATGCAAATATAGTATAAATATTGTTTGAAACTACCCTTCAGTGGAAAGCGGTCGATTTAATATTAAATCGAGGTACAAATTGATGTTCTTTTTCAGGTCTTTTCTGTGTGAAATAAAATCTAAAAAACCGTGTTCCTGCAAAAATTCTGCTGTTTGAAATCCATCAGGTAGATCTTGTCCAGTGGTGTCTTTTACAACTCTTGGGCCAGCAAAACCAATAAGTGCGCCAGGCTCAGAAATATTAATATCTCCTAGCATTGCAAATGATGCTGTAGTTCCACCCGTAGTTGGATCTGTACATAACGAAATATAAGGAATCTTGGCATCGGCAAGTTGTGCAAGTTTGGCTGATGTTTTCGCCATTTGCATTAGCGATAATGCGGCTTCCATCATACGTGCTCCTCCCGATTTTGATATCATAACGAAGGGTAGATTGTGTTTGAGCGCATAATCAGCAGCTCGATAAATTTTTTCACCAACTACAGACCCCATTGAACCCCCTATGAAGGAGAAATCCATGCACGACACCACAAGTTTATTTCCATTAGAAAGGCCAACCGCTGATCTAACAGCATCTTTGAGTTTGGTCTTTTTTTGAGCGGCTTTAACACGGTCTTTATACTTTTTAGTATCCTCAAATTTTAAAGGATCTTTTGATGATAAATTCGCGTCTAATTCTTTAAAAGAATTGTTGTCAAATAGAATTTCAAAATACTCTTTACTTCCTATGCGTACATGATATCCATCTTCTGGTGAAACATAAAAGTTCTCAGCAAGTTGTTCAGTATCAACAATTTTCCCGGTCGGAGATTTGTACCACAAGCCTTGTGGGGTATCTTTCTTTTCGTGGGTTTGTGTCTGAATTCCCTTTTCGGTACGTTTAAACCAAGCCATACTGCAAGAATTTTATCAAATATATAAAACCCTAGAAACTACAAGGTGTTTACGTTGTTGAGGTCTTCAAAGGCTTGCTCTAAACGTGCCACAAAAGCTTTTTCGCCTTCACGTAGCCAAACACGAGGATCGTAGTATTTTTTGTTGGGCACGTCATCGCCTTCGGGGTTTCCAATTTGTTGTTGCAAGTAATCAGATTTTTCTTGAATATAGTCACGAACGCCCGACATAAATGCGTATTGCATATCGGTGTCAATGTTCATTTTTACTACTCCGTAACTGATACCTTCACGAATTTCTTCCACAGTTGATCCAGAACCTCCGTGAAAAACAAAATCAATAGTGTTTGGTCCAACTCCGTATTTTTCACTAACAAATGCTTGCGAGTTTTTTAGAATTTTTGGAGTTAGTACTACATTGCCTGGTTTATACACGCCATGTACATTACCAAATGCAGCAGCTATGGTGAATCGCGGGCTAACTTCTGATAATTCTTCAAAAGCGTAAGCAACTTCTTCTGGTTGTGTGTACAATTTAGAACTGTCAATATCAGTATTGTCAACTCCATCTTCTTCTCCTCCTGTTACCCCGAGTTCAATTTCGAGCGTCATGTCCATTTTGGCCATGCGTTCAAGGTATTTTTTACAAATTTCGATATTTTCTTCGAGTGGTTCTTCAGAAAGGTCAATCATGTGAGAACTAAAAAGCGGTTTTCCGGTTTCAGCAAAATGTTTTTCACTTGCCTCTAATAATCCATCAATCCAAGGGAGAAGTTTTTTTGCGGCATGATCGGTATGAAGAATAACACTTACTCCATATAATTCGGCCATTTGATGCACGTGCTTTGCACCAGCAACGGCGCCAGCAATTGCAGCTTGTTGATTTTCGTTTGATAATCCCTTTCCAGCATTAAACTGAGCTCCTCCATTTGAAAATTGAACGATCACAGGAGCATTAAGTTTTGCAGCTGTTTCTAGAACAGCATTTATAGAGTCTGAACCAATAACATTTACTGCAGGTAATGCAAATTGTTTGGATTTTGCGAGAGCAAAAATTTCTTGAACTTCATTCCCAGTAGCTACACCTGGTTTAATTGAATACGACATGGTTGTTTTATTTTGATGGCGCAAAAGTAACAAACAATTATGGGCTTAAAAAGGATAATTTATACCAAGTGTTGGATTTGCATTTTTTAATCTGTAATTCAGATTCCATCTTTCACCTTTTGGCATTACAGGGTTATGTGTTTTGAAGCCCATATCAAGTCTTAATAAGAACAATCCAAAATCATAACGAAGTCCAAAACCCGTACCAACAGCTAATTCGTCTAAATCTTTTATTCCATCAAATCTACGTGCACTTTCCTCCACATTATCTGCCACATTCCAAATATTACCTGCATCAATAAAGAGTGCTCCTTTGAAAGCACCAATCATATTGAAACGATACTCAGCGTTGAATGCTAATTTTAGATTGGCCTCGTTAAATTCATTACCCGTGTCGCTAGATCCGGGCCCAAGCCGATACACCTCCCAAGCACGATTGTCATAGGCGCCGCCTGCAAAAAAAGATCTATTAAAAGGGATATTGTCTGCGTTGCCGTAGGGGATGGCAGCCCCAGCAAAAGCACGTACAGCTACTATTTGATTATCTGAGATTTCCCAGTGTTTTATAAAATCGGTTTCAAGTTTCACGAATTGACTAAACGGCACATCAAATAGTAGATATTGACCATTGCTTTTTTTTAAGTTAAGTCGTTTTGCAATTGTAGATATTACATTACCCGACCATGAAAGGTTAGCTCTAAACTGGCTGAAAGCTTTATCGAAAATTCCACTTTTTGAAGTCTGGAAAAACTGTAGACTAGAACTAAAAATAAGATTATTTTGAGTTAGCCTACTTCTTCTTTCTTCAATACGCTGCACTCGATTGTACAATGCATCTGCTGGGGATAATGCGGTATTTCCATTTAAAACATCATCAATAAAAGATTGGGTTCCGATTGGAATAGTAAGTTTATCATTTACGATATATTCTGGGTTAGTGTTTGTACTTAGCGCAATATCATTAAGTTCACCGTAGGCATTAGTGTATACACCAAAGTAATTCGCTTTGTTTTTATTATTTACAAACTCAACATCGGCAAGTGAGAACGTCCACCGCTTGTTTTTTTTCGGATTCCACTGATATTGCAATGCAGCGGTAAAATTTTGTTTGTCTAATCCAATATTTTCCTGAACAGCAGAACCTAATCTAAAAATCGTTTGTGGGGCAATTTCTTGTCGATTTAACTTCTTTCCAAAAGGCAATAAAAATTGAGGTGCCCGTAGTTGAACATCAAAAGTGTACTCCGTAATGGCCACATCAGCAGATCTACCCAAAGATCCACGTGCACCTACTTCTAGAGTTTCACCCCCTCGAAATACATTTAATGCGCTTAACCCAGAACTGAAAGCCACTCCACGTTTTAGGATATTTGACTGCGTGAGGTCTAATCCAAAATGAACAGAGTATCTTTCCTTGGGCATGAGGTAGATGGAAGCATCAAGCAAAGTTTCTTCTTCATTGGCATAATTGTAACGTATGGTTGGGTAGTCAAAGCTTTGTAGCCGAGTAAGTTGTTTTAGGGTAGTACTTCGTGCAATGTCGCTGTAAGGTTCGGTTGTTCTAAAGGATATAGATTCTCTTAATAAGCGACTATTATACTTCATTTTTCCTTGACTAAATAGCGATAAACCTTCATAAGATCCAATGGAATCATAGGGCTCGTTTCCAGTATTTCCTGCTTTGCTTAAGTATACTTGCACTCGATTCATGCGTGCAATCTGATATTCTTTTTCGACAGCACTTCCTTCTAGGTTTTCAATAAAATTCCTGATGTTTAGTTGTACGGGAAGACGATAGTCAACTCCCGAGGAATCTATACCAACATTGAAATCAATAGCATTTAGCTGAAATGGATATACACCAGCATTTCGAAATAACTTGAACAATCGATTTCGTTCTTGTTCGAATTCTACCGTACGAAATCTGTTGCCACGCTGAAGTACACTTTTATCAATGTTAGCATGATATATAGAGTCTAATACAGGACTTTGGATATTGGGTTGAATGCTATCTAAGTAATAAGGCGCATTGGTAGTAGCCTCATACGTAACTTTTGACTTATTGTTTTCAGTACGCGTATTTGTTTGAATAGTAGCATTGAAATATCCTTCATTAGAAAAAAATGCATTTAACTTTTGAGCATTAGCCAGTCTAGATAAAGAATCGGTAAATACAGGCGGCTCTCCAGTTCGCTTTTTCCATTGTTGAAAACCCGTTTTATAGTCTTTTATTTTTGCCACTTGTTTTGCAGACCAAATGGACTCCATTCTTTTTTTTCTATTTGGGTTCTTGTTTAGCCATTTTTCAAAATCAACGCCTGCACTATCGTTGGCAGATTGATATAACAAGAGCCCAAATGGAATACCCAAAAAACGTTTGTTAGGCTTGGGTTGAATGATGTTTTTTACCGAATCTACAGCAGCTTCATCGTTAACCTTTACGTCATTCTTATGTAACAATACAGCATCTTGCGGTAAGTGTTGTGTTAGAGAACATCCTACCCCAATGGCTAAAAGCCCACAAAAACCTAGTATTTTTGAAAAACGTGTAGTCAACTGAAACGTTGTAATGTTCAAAAATACATCAAATACATGGTTAGCAAAAACACACTGAAACAACTTGTGCAATTAGGGCAAAAAAAATTCCGTAATCAATACGGTTTATTTTCAGTTGAAGGTAAAAAAGCCATAGCTACTTTTTTAGAAAATGGCTATGAGTTGGTGCATTATTTTGGACTTGAAAAAGATGCCGAGTATTATTCCGACGTTGAGATTATCTCGCATGCCGAAATGAAAAAGCTTAGCAACCTAAACACTCCTTCTTTATTTTGGGCAGCATTTGTATTGCCAAAAAGCATTCCATTTGTATCTCAACCTGTAAATCTGGCTTTAGATGGAGTTCGTGATCCAGGTAATTTGGGAACAATTATTCGTTTGTGCGATTGGTTTGGTATTCAGCACTTAGTGTGCTCAACAGATACTGTTGATTGTTTTAACCCCAAAGTAGTGCAAGCCAGTATGGGATCGCTAGCCAATGTGCATGTACACTACACAGACCTTCCCTCGTTTTTGGCACAACATGAATTAACAGCAATAGGCACCGATACAAATGGGGAGCATATGCACGATTTAAAATTGCCAACAAATGCTATTTTGATTATGGGTAATGAAGGGAAAGGAATATCGAGTGCATTATCTTCATTAGTAAAACAAAGGATTGCCATTCCATCTTATGGAAAGCCTGCGGCCGAGAGCCTGAATGTGGCAATGGCCACTGGAATTTTACTCAGTGAGTTTAGAAAAAGAGTATAATTATTCGAAAGTAAAGCGAACAAACACGCCACGACTTTTCATAGACGCAATGTGCTTGGTGAATTGACTATTGGGATCTTTGTCAGGAACGATTTCGTTATTTAAAGCGAAAAAGCCATGTACAGACGGAGTGAATTTAAAAAAGGGCAAATAGATATCTGTTCCAATGGCAAATTCCCAAGCAAAAACATTTCGCTTCATACGAAATGTCCCTGAAGTGTTGTCTTCTGGATGGTTTTCCTCACTGGTAATATTTATATTATAAGAAAGACTTCCCATAACATAGGGTCTGGTATTGCGAATACGACGTGTATTTAGTTTTATCCCTAAAGGAAAGCGAACATAATTCGATTTTAAATTTCGTTCAATAAGTGGCTTTGAAAAGTCTTTTTCGGAAAATGGAAATTTAATATCTCGCTCAACAAAAGCAACTCCTGGATGAAATCGAATATTCAAGAATTCATTAATGCGATAATCAGCAAAAATCCCTACGTCAAAACTTGGTTTGGCGGCTACAGCAAGGCGGAATGATTGTCCGTATGCTGTGGGTAAATATTCCATTTTCGCCCCAATCGCATTAAGACCTATGTAATAACCAAAGCGCAATCGTTTTTGGTCTTCAATTTTAAGGTTTTCTACATTCTTACGCTGACCATATGACAGTTGGTAGAACGTAGTAAATAGAATACAAATTAATAGGAGCCTAGACTTCATTTTTGAGCAATGTACAAACTAACCACACCACCGGTGAGGGGCATATGTTCTACTTTAGAAAACCCAATTTCACTCAATTTATTGCACATAACGTTCCCATCGGGAAAATAAGCTGCAGACTCACCAAGGTAGGCATAAGCACTTTTATCTTCGGCAAAAATTTTTCCAAGAGTTGGAATTACCATTCGTGACATGATAAAGTGAGCTTGCTTCATGGGAAATTTTTTCGGACGAGATGTTTCCAATATGTACAAACATCCATTTGGGTGTAGCACTCGATGCATTTCTTGCAACCCTTTATCTAGATTAGCAAAATTCCGAATTCCAAAGGCCACCGTAACGGCATCAAATTGCGTGTCAAAAGGTAGCTTTTCTGCATCGGCAACGCCAAGTGTTATGCGGTCGCTTAAGTTAAATTTGTCTATTTGAGTAGCTTGGACAGCAAGCATTTGTGTGGATAAATCCACTGCATCAATAGTAATTTCAGGAATTTGACTTAATGCAATAGCAACATCGCCCGTTCCTGTAGCAACATCTAAAACGCGTTTTGCTTTTTGTGCTCTCACTCGAGCTACCATTTTTTTTCTCCAACCCTTGTCTAGTCCTAAAGATAATACTCTGTTGAGTCCGTCATATTTCTTGGCAATACGATCGAACATAAGGGTGACTTGTTCCTTTTTGGACAGGTCAGAATCTTTATATGGAGTAATGTTTTTGCTCATAAGGCACAAAGGTAGCTATAATATGCAGATGCTAAATCTATTCCACCGAACAGAATCTTCATATATTTGCATCATATAATCTCCTTGATAGATGAATATTGCCATCGCTGGAGCTAGTGATATTGGCTTTCACTTAGCCAAATTGCTTTCGTTTGAGGCACAAGACATTACGTTGATAGACGCTGATAAAGAGGCGTTAAATTACGCAGATAATAACCTAGATATTCGCGCGATAAAAGGAGATCCGTCTGCATTGGCTACTTTGAAAAACGCAGGAGTAGCTAAAGCTGATATGATGATAGCCGTTACTCCCTCAGAAACCACGAATCTTATGTGTTGTCTGTTGGCCAAGCAATTAGGTTGTAAACAAACTATCGCCCGAGTTACTGATATTGAATTTGATAAGTATAAAAACGACGTTGATTTTCAAGCTCTTGGAATTGACGAACTTGTTTCACCAGAAGAATTAGCTGCAGAAGAAATTCAATTGCTCATTCACCAATCGGCATTTGAAAATAGCCATGAGTTTGAAGACGGTGCCTTGACCATGATGGGAACTACTTTGGAAGAAGATGCTCCTTTTGTGGGGAAAACGGTCAGAGAGGCTGCAACAGTATTCCCAGGAGTACATTTTATGCCAATTGCAATTAAAAGGTCAGAGTCTACAACAACTATTATTCCAAGGGGTGATACTTGTTTTGAACAATCCGATCAGGTTTATTTCACAACCCTTCCTGAAGGAGTTTCTGAACTGTATAGCTTGACAGGTGAGGTAAAAAACAAAATCAAAAATGTAATGATCCTCGGCGGAGGTCGTGTTGGATACAAAACCGCAGAAGACCTTTGTCAACGTGGTATTCATGTAAAGCTCATTGAGCTAGATAAAGAACGCGCTATAGAAATGGCAGAGCGCCTTCCCGATACACTTATTATTCATGGTGATGGACGAAATGTAGAGCTTCTTCTTGAAGAAAACCTCGAAGATATGGACGCCTTTTTGGGCGTAACCAACGATGCGGAAACCAACATCATGTCTTGCCTTATGGCAAAGTCTAAGCATGTACCAAAAATCATTGCCCTAATTGAAAATATGGATTATTTCGAGCTAACAAAATCCATAGGCGTAGATACGTTGGTAAATAAAAAAATGCTTACTGCTAATACTATTTTCAGATATATAAGAAGAGGAGAGGTGGTCGATTTGGCAAAACTTAATAATATGGATGCCGAAATAGTTGAGTTTAAAGTAAAATCATCTGCGAAAGTTATAGGTAAAGCCATAAAGGATTTAGATTTTCCCAAAACAGCCACTATTGGTGGAGTAATCAGAGATGGTGTAGGTATAATAGCACTTGGTGATTTTGTAATTCAAGAGGAAGATTTGGTGCTGGTGTGCTGTTTACCACAGTCTATCCGAAGAGTAGAGCAACTTTTTTTATAAGCCATGAAAGGGGTTAACCTAAGACTTATCGTACACATTCTTGGACTGCTGCTGCTGTTCAATTCCCTTTTTATGGGAATAACTACCCTATGCAGCTACCTTATGGATGACGGTGCTACGCAAGGTATGTTAACAGCACTACTGATAAATCTCACAGTGGGTGGATTGGCTATGGGGCTTACCTTTAACCATAAAAAAGAAATAAAAAAACGAGAAGGCTATGTCATAGTGACATTTGGCTGGCTTTCTATGGTGGTTTTTGGCATGCTTCCTTTTGTGTTCACTGGAAGTGTTTCTACACTCACCGATGCTCTTTTTGAAACCATGTCGGGCTATACGGCAACAGGCGCAACTGTTGTAACTGATATTGAATCATTACCTAGTAGTATTATACTTTGGCGTTCCCTAACACACTGGATGGGGGGTATGGGTATTATTGTACTGGCAATTGCCATACTTCCTTTACTTGGTATTGGCGGTATGCAACTCTTTAGCGCTGAGGCCCCTGTATTAAGCGGCGACAAGCTACATCCACGTATAAGTGATACAGCGAAACGATTATGGTTTATTTATGTAGGACTTACAGCGCTTAATGCATTGCTGTTGTATGCTTCGGGTATGAGTCTTTTTGATGCTGTTAATCATGCTATGAGTACCATGGCTTCGGGAGGATTTTCAACCAAAAATGCAAGTTTGGGATTTTGGGATGACATTCCCCAAATCCAATATATTACTGTGTTTTTTATGTTTTTGGCAGGTAGTAATTTTGTATTACTTTATTATGCCATTAAAGGAAAATTTAACCGGGTTTTTTCTGACACAGAATTTCGTTGGTATGCCGGGTTTATCGCTGCATTCGTCTTTATCGTTATGCTTTCTCTTGTTAAAAATGATATCTATTCTAGTTTAGATACTACTTTCTGGAGTTCAATCGAACAGTCATTTAGGCATGCGTTGTTTCAAGTAGTTGCCGTTATAACCACCACAGGACTAGTGACTTCCGACTTTACTGCTTGGTCTCCTTTTGTCACCATGCTCTTTTTCGGATTAATGTTCTTGGGAGGTTCTACGGGCTCGACTTCAGGAGGTGTAAAAGTTATGCGTCATTTGATTTTGATAAAAAATGGCTTTTTGGAGTTCAAACGCGCATTGCATCCAAATGCTATTTTGTTGGTGCGCTTAAATAAAATTACCATTGAACAATCAATAGTATACAATGTTCTGGCCTTTTTTATCCTTTACTTAATACTATTTATTATTGGTGCAGGCGTACTTAGTATTCTCGGATTAGACTTTACAACAGCTATTGGAGGTGCTGCGGCTTCGTTAGGAAATGTAGGACCTGGACTAGGAGAAGTAGGCCCAGCTACTACCTATGCTTCACTTCCTGTATTTGGAAAATGGTGGTGCTCTTTTCTGATGCTTATCGGAAGATTAGAACTTTTTACGGTACTTATTTTGTTTACGCCCTACTACTGGCGTAAGCACTAGTTTACCGCCTCCTTAATCCTACGAATAGCTTCTTCAATTTCTTCTAGTGAAGCAGCATATGAAATGCGAATGTTGTTTGGACAACCAAACGCATCGCCCGTAACAGTAGCTACAAGAGCCTCTTCAAGTAAAAACATAGCAAAATCAGATGCGTTTTCAATGAGTTTACCTCTTAGTTTTTTGCCAAAAAAAGACGAAACATCAGGAAAAACATAAAAAGCACCTTTGGGTATGTTTACCTTAAAGCCTTCAATGTCTTCTAGTAAGTCAATGATGCGTTTTCTTCGGAAATCGAATTCATCAACCATAAATTTGATCTTACCAACAGGAGCTAACACCGCAGTAATCGCAGCACGTTGTGCAATACAGTTTGTTCCACTTGTTACTTGACCTTGCATTTTGGTACAAGCTTTGGCAATCCATTCAGGTCCACCCAAATATCCAATGCGCCAACCCGTCATGGCAAACGCTTTCGCAAGTCCGTTAACGGTAACAGTACGATCAAACATACTTGGAATGGCGGCAAAACTAAATGGGGTTACACCGTCATAATTGATGTGCTCATAAATTTCATCAGACATCACGAAGATGTTCGGATGTTTTTCTAAAACGGCAGCCAAGGCTACATATTCTTCTTTTGAATACACTGAGCCGCTTGGGTTGTTTGGTGAGTTAAGCATAACCAATTTTGTTTTGGGTGTAATGGTAGCCTCAAGTTGTTCGGGTGTAATTTTAAAATCGGTTTCAATGCCAGAGCGTATTTC
>JAYPBW010000021.1:0-18077 GCA_038124405.1 Flavobacteriaceae bacterium
GGATATGGATGCTGCGATTGCGTTTAGAAAGCAATACAATTCTATTCCAGAAACTAAAATATCGTTTAATGATATTGTGGTAAAAGCTGTGGCTTTATCTCTAAAGGAGCATCCACAGGTGAATTCACAATGGTTTGACGACAAAATGGTGCTTAATCACCATGTTCACGTGGGTGTTGCCGTTGCAGTTGAAGACGGACTAGTTGTTCCTGTGTTGCGTTTTGCTAACGAGATGAATTTACCACAAATTGGATCGCAAGTGAGAGATTTTGCCGGCCGTGCAAGAAGTAAAAAGCTTACGCCACAAGAAATGGATGGAAGTACATTTACCGTTTCTAACCTAGGAATGTTTGGTATTACAGAGTTTACCTCTATAATCAATCAACCCAATTCAGCCATTCTTTCTGTAGGGGCAATTGTTCAAAAACCTGTTGTTAAAGAAGGTGAAATTGTAGTTGGGAATACCATGAAACTCACTTTAGCATGTGACCACCGAACTGTGGATGGTGCTACTGGAGCACAGTTTTTACAGACTCTTAGAGAATATATAGAAAACCCCATTCGATTGGTGGTATAAACGTTTTGGGAACTTCAAAAAACATTGTGATTACAGGTGCTAGTCGAGGAATTGGCTTGGCACTGGTTCAATGGTTTTCTGAAAACAATAATAATGTGTGTGTATTGTCTCGTAACATTGCTCCAATAGAAGCGTTAAACGCTGCTAATATAAATGCCTTTTCGGTTGATATTTCAGATGCAGTTGCACTAGAACAATGGGCGAATGCACATGCTCCACAACACGTTGATGTTCTCATTAACAATGCAGGGAAACTCATTAATAAGCCCTTCTCAGAAACTACTCAAGTTGATTTCGAGGAAGTTTATCGTGTAAATGTATTTGGATTAGCAAACCTAACACGATTATTGCTTTCCAAGATGGATACCAAAAGTCATGTGGTGAATATTAGCAGTATGGGCGGAATAAATGGGACTTCTAAATTTCCTGGCTTAGCGGCATATAGTAGTAGTAAAGGTGCTGTTTCAATACTCACTGAACTACTCGCCGAGGAGTTTAAAGAAACAGGTCCTTTTGTAAACGCCCTAGCGCTTGGAGCTGTGCAAACCGAAATGCTTTCTGAGGCTTTTCCAGGATTATCAGTTACTATGGATGCCCAAACTATGGCGGAATACATTGCCAATTTTGCATTGGCAGGACATCATTTTTACAATGGAAAGGTGTTGCCCGTTTCGAACACAACCCCTTAATGCACGCTGAATTTTATTCTTTTTTGCCCGAGGCTGCCAAGGAAAAATGCGCTGCTTTAGTTGGTGAAAGCAATGTCTTAATTAAGGTAGTAAGGAAACGGAAAACAAAGCATGGTGACTTCCGTGCCCAATTTGGTAAACCTGTTACTATTACACTAAACGCTATGGAAAATCCATATCGGTTTTTACTTACCTTTTTGCATGAGTGGGCACATTACCAAGTATTTTCAACACACAAATCACGTCAAAAACCTCATGGGCCTGTTTGGCAAAGAATTTTTAAAGAGGTTACTCTTCCTTTTTTAACTCCTACATATTTCCCTAATGAATTGCTCGCCCCCCTTATTAACTATATGAAAAAGCCAAAGGCAACCTTCTCTACAGATGCTGAACTTGTGCTTGCATTTCGAGAATTTGACCCACCCAACGATAAAAAATGTATTTTTGAATTGGAACAAGGCGTATTATTTCGCGCGGAAGATGGTCATGTTTTTAAAAAAGGACCTAAACGCAGAACACGATTTTTATGTGTATGCACCCAAACAAAAAAGCGCTATTTGTTTCCCTCTTTTATCGAAGTGAATGAATTATAATGAATTCTAAATTTGATTTTACCGAAACTGATGAGCAAAAAAAGCATATTCCTAAGAAAAAAGGATTAGCATTTCAGTTAAAACAACTGGGTCAGCTATTACATATTGCCCGCGATACGGATTATGCTGCCACACTCGAAGCAGTTCGTGCTGATATCCCGTTCAGGGGTGCAACAGCATGGGTGTTGATTTGTTCCATTTTTATAGCCTCAATTGGATTAAATACAAATTCTACAGCTGTGGTTATTGGCGCGATGCTTATTGCACCCCTTATGGGTCCTGTATTAGCAACAGGTGTTTCCTTAGCTATTAACGATTTGGATATGCTGAAACAAGCTACACAAAACTTTGTTGTTATGGTTTTATTGAGCGTAGCTACGGCTACACTGTATTTTTTATTTTTCCCATTGCAACAAGAATCATCAGAATTATTAGCACGTACTCAGCCCGATATCAGAGATGTATTTATTGCTTTTTTTGGCGGTGCTGCTCTTGCCATTGCTCGTACAAAAAAGGGAACAATTGCTTCTGTTATTTTTGGGGTTGCGATTGCAACTGCTCTCATGCCGCCTTTGTGCACCATAGGATATGGAGTAGCTGTAGGAAATCCCAGTTACGCGTTGGGTGCTTTGTATTTATTTTTTATCAATGCTACATTTATAGCTTTTGCCTCTTTTGTAGTAATTAAAAGTCTGCGATTTCCTATGATTCAATATGCAGACTCAAAGCAACGTAGGCGTACTGCAAGGTTTGTAGGCTTTATTGCCTTATTGGTTATGATTCCGGCTGGAATTACTTTTGTACATGCCCTTAGTGAAAATAGTTTTAGGAAAGAGGCAAATGCCTTTATAGATACGCATGTTCAGACACTACCTTTTGGCAGCTATTTAAAGGAATCTGCAGCGGTTCAGTACGAAAGAGGGATTACGGAGCAAATTGTAATTAATCCCTTAGGATTAGTTGCTATTGATTCGGTTACTGTGGTTAAGCTTCAAAAACAAATGCAGTCTTATAATAAACTTCAGAACACCACATTGCTGATAATGCCTGCAGCATCTCGGTAATCTATTGATAGACTTCTTTTACTTTTTTCATTAGTCTAGATGAATAAACAAAGTCATTAATAGCCTGATTGTCAGTTTTAAATATAAGTTCTTTCTTTCCTTCCCAAGCTTTTACACCATCCTTTAGGAACAATATACTATCGCCAATTTCCATAACAGAATTCATGTCGTGGGAGTTAATGACAGTGGTAATGTTATTTTCTTGGGTTATTTCACGAATAAGATTATCAATGACTATTGCAGTTTTTGGATCTAAACCGGAGTTAGGCTCATCGCAAAATAAATATTTGGGTTTCATTACTACTGCTCTAGCGATAGCTACACGTTTTTGCATTCCCCCAGAAAGTTCTGCTGGGAGTTTGTTTTGCGCATCTACTAAATTTACCCGATCAATCACTTCTTGAGCAGCTTTGCACATCTCTGCATCGCTTTTTTTTGTGAGCATCTGCATAGGAAACATAACATTTTCTAAAACCGTCATGGAGTCAAAAAGGGCACTTCCTTGAAAAACCATTCCCATTTCTTGTCGTAGTGTTCGTCGCTGGCTATCACTCATTTCTTGATAGGCATTATTGTTAAATAGCATGAAGCCACTATCGGGTTGGTGTAAACCTAACATACATTTTAATAATACTGTTTTTCCAGAGCCGCTTTGTCCGATAATTAAATTTGTTTTGCCAGGCTCAAATGTCATGCTAATTCCTTTTAGAACTTCACGCCCATCGAATGCTTTCGTTATGTTGCGTAGTTGAATCATCAGGTAAGCAGTAATTGAGTACAATGATGACAACCGAAGTCCAAACAAAAGCAACGGTAGCTGCTTTTCCAACTTCAAGCGCACCGCCTTTCATGTAGTACCCTTGGTAAGACGGGATAGTTGCCAAAATCATGGCAAAAAGTAATGTTTTGAGAAAAGCATACACCACATGAAAAGGTTTAAAATCCATTTGGATGCCTTCAATAAAATCGGCACTGCTTGAAAAACCTCCGTAAAGGGTAGCTGCGTAACCACCAAGTATTCCTAAAAACATGGAAATATTAATAACCAATGGAAGGAGTAACATGGCAATTATTTTTGGAAAAACAAGGTAATTCACCGAATTTATACCCATAACTTCGAGAGCATCAATTTGTTCGGTTACGCGCATGGTTCCAATACTTGAGGTAATAAACGAACCGACTTTTCCTGCGAGAATAATACTCATGAAAGTAGGAGCGAATTCTAAAATCACAGATTGTCTTGTGGCAAAACCCACCAAATTTTTTGGAATAAGTGGACTTTCGATGTTTAGCGCCGTTTGAATAGACACTACTCCTCCGACAAAAAATGATAAAAACCCTACAATTCCCAACGACCCTATTATTAAAACTTGAATATCTTTAAAAATAAGTTTGCGCATCACTTTCCCTTTGGTAGGTTTTATAAAAACCAATCGAAGCATAAGGAAATAGGCGCCGATGTGATGCAGTAGTTTCATACAAACGAATGTAAAAAAATAATGTTACTATCCTCTTAGAAGTCGAATAAAAATTACATTTGTAAAAATCGAAACTATGAACATTAAAGTATTTTCCGTTTTGGTGCTACTTTCTTTTGTTAGTTGTAACACCCCAATTCAGCCTTCAAAGCCAAAACTTATTGTTGGAATTGTCGTAGATCAAATGCGAATGGATTATCTAACTAGGTTTGAAAATCATTTCAGCAACAATGGTTTCAAACGCTTTTACAATCAAGGATTTGTTGCTAAAAATCATCATTTTGATTACGCTCAAACCAAAACTGGACCTGGGCATGCAAGTATTTCAACAGGTACTCCGCCGGCTATACATGGTATTATTGCCAATGACTGGTTTGATAAAAACACAGGAAAAGATCAATACTGCGTAGATGATAGCTCATATCAGGGTGTGGGAACATCTTCTAGTACAGGTAAAAAAGCACCTACACAACTTTTGGTTTCTACATTTTCTGATGAAAACAGACTGGCTACACAAATGCGCGGGAAGTCTATTGGGATTTCTATAAAAGATAGGGGCGCCATACTTTCAATAGGACACGCTGCAAATGGGGCCTATTGGTTTTCTGGTAAGCAAGAAGGGAATTTTGTAAGCAGTACTTTTTATATGGATGCACTTCCAAAGTGGGCATCTGATTTTAATACGTCTAGGGTAGTAGATCAATATGTAACCACATGGGATACTTATTATCCCATTGAAAATTACGTGGAAAGTGGTCCCGACAATACGCCTTATGAGCGCATTATTAGGGGGAAAGAATCACCTACATTTCCATATGATTTAGCGTCGCTTTTCGATAAAAATAATGGCTATGATGTATTGAAAAATACTCCTTTTGGAAATAGCCTAACTACCGATTTTGCCTTGGCTGCAATACAAGGAGAATCTTTAGGTTCAGATAATGATACGGATGTTTTGATGATAAGTTACTCGTCAACAGATTATGTTGGACACACTTTTGGTGTAAACGCTAAAGAACTTCAAGACACCTATGTGCGTTTAGATGCTGATTTAGCACGGCTATTTGAAACACTTGATAAACAAGTTGGGAAAGGGTCATATACGGTTTTCTTGACTTCGGACCACGGAGTGGTGCATGTGCCTAGTTTTTTAAAAGACAACAATATTCCTGCGGGATATTTTAACAATTCCATGTTTAAATATGACTTGAACGAATCTTTAGCAGCACAATTTAAAGTCGAAGACTTAATTCGTAATGTGTCTAATCATGAAATTTTTCTTGATTACGGGAAAATTGCAACTGCACAACTTGATGTATCAGCGATAAAAGATTTTATAGTTGCATTTTCAACTTCATATGACGGAATTGCTGCAGCTTACGCTACTAACGAACTTATGAAAATGAATGAAAACAACACGCTTATTCAACGTCTTCAAAGAGGACATCATCCAAAGCGCTCTGGAGATGTTGTTTTGATGTTGTTGCCTGGATATATAAATGGAGGGTATGGGCCAAAAGGAACTACACATGGTTCGGCTTATATTTATGATACGCATGTTCCATTGATGATGTATGGAGAAGGAGTTCAAAAAGGCAGTACCTTCGATAGAACCTACATAACAGATGTAGCTCCAACAGTATGTGCCATTATGGGTGTAAGCAATCCATCTGGTGCTATTGGAAATCCAATAAAAAAGGCGTTGAAATAGCTCTAAAACTTGTACGAAAAAGCGTTGATGTTCATTCCTGCACCCACACTTGCAAAAAGCGCTACATCACCTTGTTTTAACTCGTGATTCTCAAGTTGCTTTCGTTTTACAAGATCTAATAGTGTTGGGACGGTTGCTACTGAACTATTCCCTAGTTTATGTATGCTAATGGGTAGGACATTTTCAGGCTGTTGTTGGCGGTATAAACGATAAAACCGCTTTACAATTGCCTCGTCCATTTTTTCATTCGCTTGGTGCAAGAATACTTTAGTCAATGCATTGATATCTTCTCCACTTTCATCTAAACAATTTTTTAGTGCTTTGGGCACATGACTAATAGCAAATTCATATACTTTTCTGCCATACATTTTAATGTATTTGTCCTTGGGATTAGCATCAGTATTATACGATTTTCCAGAGTACAAATAGAAAGCTTCTTCGTTACTAAAGGTTTGAGTGCAATGGCTTAAAATACCACCTTCTTTGTCATTTTCTTCTATGATTGTAGCACCGGCTCCATCAGCAAAAATCATAGAATCCCTATCGTTTGGATCTGAGATTCTAGAAAGTGTATCTGCACCAATTACCAAACATTTTTTTGCCATACCCGCTTTAATAAAAGCTTGGGCTTGGATTACTCCTTCAACCCATCCTGGACATCCAAAAATGACGTCATAGGCTACACAATTTGGATTTTGTATTTGTAGGTGATGTTTAACACGCGTAGCCAAAGATGGTAGCATTTCTGTTTGAATGCATCCGTGCTGAATATCACCAAAATTATGAGCTACAATGATGTAGTCTAACGTTTCGGGGTCAACAATAGCATCTTCAATGGCGTTTTTTGCAGCTTGATAAGCTAGGTCAGAAGCTGCTTGATTTGGTTTTGCATAACGACGTTCCTCTATACCAGTTATCGCTTTGAATTTTTCTATAATATCACCATTCTCATTTTGAAAAGGGGTGCCATCTTCATCCAGAAAAGAGTGATTTATGAAATCTTGGTTGCTTTCTATGTGTTTCGGAATATAACTTCCTACACCTGTAATGTGAATTCCCATGGATTAAGTTAAGTGTAACGCGTAGCCAAAAATACGACCGTAATTACGGCTCAAAGATATAAATCTAGTTGACGGTATGAAAAAAAATAAGTTGACGATGTTTAAACCAAAACCGATATTACTCATTATGTGCTACTTCCTTATCTGTGTAAGCCTCAATCGGAGCACATGTACACACTAAATTTCGATCTCCATATGCCTCATCGACACGTCGAACACTAGGCCAAAACTTGTTTTCACGTACATAGTGTAGTGGATAAGCAGCTTCTTCTCTAGAATACGGAAAATTCCATTCACTTGAAGTAAGCTGAGCTAATGTGTGCGGCGCGTTACGCAACATATTATTTTGTTGGTTAGCATCGCTGGCTTCAATTTCGTATCGAATAGAAATTAGCGCCTCGCAAAAACGGTCTAATTCTTCTTTATTTTCGCTTTCCGTGGGCTCAATCATCATAGTGCCAGCAACGGGAAAAGAAACTGTGGGTGCATGAAAACCATAATCTATAAGTCGCTTTGCAATGTCCATCACTTCGATTCCTTTTTCTTTAAATCCACGACAATCAATAATAAATTCATGCGCAGCTCTATTGTTGTCTCCACTATATAAAACAGGGTAATGTTTCGCAATGCGCTCTTTGATGTAGTTGGCATTAAGAATGGCAATTTCGGTGGCTTTTGTAAGTCCATCTGCGCCAAGAAGCCGAATGTATGCATACGAAATTAAACATGCTAAGGCAGAACCGAAGGGTGCTGCAGAAAGTGCTGAAATCCCATCTTTTCCACTGGTTGGAATAACATCATGAGAAGGTAAAAAGGGAACCAAATGTTTTGCTACACAAATAGGGCCAACACCAGGACCACCACCACCATGGGGAATAGCAAATGTTTTATGCAAATTCAAATGACATACATCTGCGCCTATAGCAGCGGGATTGGTAACCCCTACTTGGGCATTCATGTTTGCCCCATCCATATAAATTTGTCCTCCTTTGCTATGAATGTAGCTCGTGATTTCTTTTATTGAAGACTCAAAAACCCCATGGGTAGAGGGGTAGGTTATCATAAGTGCTGCCAAATTTTCGGCATTTTCATCTGCTTTAGCTTTTAAGTCCGTAAGATCAATATTTCCATGCGTGTCTGTACCTACAACAACTACTTTCATTCCTGCCATTACAGCAGATGCAGGATTAGTACCATGTGCCGATGCTGGAATTAAACAGATGTTTCTGTGCGTGTTCTTTTGGGCTCTGTGATAAGCTCTAATTACCATAAGGCCAGCGAACTCTCCCTGAGCTCCTGAATTTGGTTGTAATGAAGTGCCTCCAAATCCTGTAATTTCAGTGAGGTAATCGGCAAGATCTTGTAAAACCACATGATAACCTTGCGCTTGCTCATTAGGAACAAACGGATGAATGTTATTCCATTGCGGATCGCTTAAGCCAAACATTTCAGTAGCGGCATTTAATTTCATGGTACATGAACCAAGTGCAATCATGGAATGATTAAGCGCTAAGTCTTTGCGCTCTAAAGATTTGATGTAGCGCATCATGCTTGTTTCCGAATGATATCTGTCAAATACGCCATACGTTAAAAACGATGTTTTACGTTTGTATTTGTTTGGAATACACCCTTCATAATCTGAAATTACAGACGACTCTTTGCCAGATACTCTACCAAAGATTTCGATCAAAATTTCAATCTGCTTTTCTTCTGCGGCTTCGTGAATTGAAAGCGTTAACTCATTGTCATTTAGATACCTAAGGTTTATACCTGCTTTTTCAGCTAAAGGGCGAACTTTTTTAGAAGGTGCCTCAATCCAAAGCGTGTCAAAAAAAGCATTGTTTTTTTGCACTATGCCCATTTGCTTTAATGCGGTGTTCAGTTTGCATGTTTTTTGGTGGATTTTCATGGCGATGTCATGCAGTCCTTTAGGTCCGTGATATACCGCATACATTCCTGCCATAACAGCCAATAAAACCTGAGCAGTACAAATATTAGAAGTTGCTCTGTCGCGTTTAATGTGTTGTTCTCTAGTTTGTAGAGCCATGCGCAAGGCTCTATTTCCTTGTTTGTCTTGGGTGACACCAATAATTCTTCCTGGTATACTTCTTTTGTAAGCAGTTTTAGTAGCAAAGTAGGCAGCGTGGGGACCTCCAAAACCTAATGGAATTCCAAAGCGTTGCGTGCTTCCAACCACTACATCGGCACCCAAAGTTCCGGGAGCTTCAAGTAATACTAAGCTTAGAAGGTCGGCCGAAACGGCAGTTTTTATTTCGAATTTTAAAGCACTTTCTATAAAGGTTTTCAGTTCAGGAATGTTACCGTTTGCACCTGGATATTGAATAAGTGCTCCGAAGAAATCGGAATTGGGTTCAAATAAATCAGGTGTGCCGTAAACCAAATCAATTCCTATCGGATTGGCACGTGTTTCTAAAACCGATTTTGTTTGTGGAAGTGTGTTTTCATCTACAAAAAACCGATTTGCTGCATTCTTTTTTTGTTCTCGTGTGCGTTGTCCAAAAAGAAGGTTCATTGCCTCAGCAGCAGCAGTTGATTCATCTAACAAAGAAGCATTTGCAATCTCCATGGCTGTAAGGTCGGTGACCATAGTTTGAAAATTCAACAAGGCTTCCATTCTTCCTTGAGCAATTTCAGCTTGATATGGTGTGTATGCCGTATACCAGCCCGGATTTTCTAAAATATTGCGTTGAATCACACCAGGCAAAATGGCTTGGTGGTAACCTAGCCCTATAAATGAAGTGAATACACTATTTTTTTTCCCCAGTGCGGTGATATGTTTTGAAAACTCATGCTCGCCAATGGCATCTGGAAGCGAAAGTGGTTTTTTTAATCGTATTGTTTGTGGTACCGTTTGAGAAACAAGCTCGTCAATAGAGTCCGCCTTAATTATAGTGAGCATTTCCTTTTCTTGCTCCTCGTTGGGGCCTACGTGACGAAGCGTGAAATTTTGAGTATTCATAAAACTACATTAAGTTATATTCAAAGGTAATTTTTTGATCAAAATCACAAAATAAAACCATCCTGTTTCGCCCTAAAGTTGTTAACCACAAAAAGCTGCGTTATTAACACATTTGGTACTTTTGTTGCTTTAGAATATTGTCTTGCTAAAAACATACCTTTCAACAAATTTTCATGTAGCCTTAGTTCTTTGGGCATACTGTAATGTATTTGCACTACAACAAGGTATTTCTGTTTCCGTATCCATGCAGAGTGCTCTTTTTGGTTTTGGTTGGGCGGCGTATCAGTACACAAATCGGTTTGTTCCTGTGTTGTACAAAAGGCAAGCGGTTTCTTTTGGGAATATTGCCCTTTTTGTTTTGGCTTTAGCCCTGGGTTTTTGGGGGTTGGTGGCGCAGCCCCTCAATGTTTGGCGGGTGTTTTTCGGAATTGGCATACTGACCTTTTGCTATGCCTTGCCTTTTGGCGCACATATGGGCTTGCGGTTTGTGCCCACGCTTAAGGTTTTTGTGGTTGCCCTTTCGTGGACAACACTGGCACTACTACCGTTGATTTCACTTCCCCACCAGGTCTTTGTTTGGGTTACTGCAAAAAGTGTGCTTTGGATGCTTTGTTTGATGCTCCCATTCGAACTGCGCGATATGCATAAAGATGCCCCCAGTCTAAAAACCATACCACAACTGTTGGGGATTTCAGGAACGAAAACCCTTGGGTATGTGTTGCTTTGTGGTCTTGCTTTTTTGGCATACCAAACCGTTCAGGTAACTGCTTTGTTTTGGGTGGAGCTAATCATGCTTTTACTTATGGGATTAGCGATTAATGCCTCACCCAAACATTCCGAGACCTTTACTGCTTTTTGGGTGGAGGGAATTCCTATACTTTGGTTTTTCCTAAGTCTATTAGTACTTAGCTTTGGTTGAGATCTTTAGCACTTTGGTGCACTTTTTCTCCTAAAGAAGCTTTATAAGCAATCATGGCTTCTCTAAGTGCTGGGTTTTTTACGCCTAAAATTTGACATGCCAAAAGCCCTGCGTTTTTGGCGCCGTTAAGTGCCACGGTTGCCACGGGAACCCCGCCCGGCATTTGTAAAATAGACAGCACCGAATCCCAACCGTCAATGGAGTTGGATGATTTTACAGGAACTCCTATCACAGGCAACGGACTTACTGCAGCCACCATACCCGGCAAGTGCGCTGCGCCTCCGGCACCAGCAATGATTACGTCTATGCCATTTTCGTGGGCAGTACCAGCAAATTGCATCATTTTTTCTGGTGTACGGTGTGCAGAAACAATATCTACATGGGTATCAATTTCAAATAATCCCAAGGTGTCAATGGCTTCTTGCATCACGGGTAGGTCGCTTTTGCTTCCCATAATTACGGCTACCTTCATATCATTTTGCTTTTAGTTGAAGTACAGTTTTCAGTTCTTTAATTTTTTTAAAAATAGCATTTAAATCGTTACCCGTAAGGGTGATATGCCCCATTTTACGTTGCGGTTTGGTTGTTTTTTTACCATAAATATGCAGTCCGGCTTGTGGGGTGCTTAGCACCACTTCAGTTCCTTCATACACAAAAGCACCCGTTACATCGGCGGGTCCCACCACATTTGCCATAATAGCAGGGCGGAAGAAATCGGTGCTGCCAAGAGGCATGTCTAGAATGGCGCGGAGGTGTTGTTCAAATTGAGAGGTAATACACCCCTCAATGGTTAGGTGGCCGCTATTGTGTGGTCGCGGAGCTACTTCGTTAATGAGCAAGGTGTTGTTTTCATCCACAAAAAACTCAACGGCCAACAAGCCTACATGTTCCCATGAAGAAACTAATTTTTCGGCTATGTCTTGTGCTTTTTGCGCAAGGGATTCGTCTAGTTCGGCAGGGTGATATACAAACTCAACTTGATTGGCAGTGGAATGAAAAGCCATCCCTACAGGAGAATATAAAGCAATATTGCCCGATGCGCTTCGCGCTGCAATAACAGCAATTTCTTTGGCAATGGGCACCAAATCCTCAACGATACATTCGTAGTCGGGAAGTGGTTCGATGTCTTTGAGGGTGTCTAACTTTTTTACACCAAAACCATCGTATCCAAAACGTGCTGCTTTCCAAATACAAGGAAATTTGATTTCATTTTTTTGTACTGCTTCAATGAGTTCTGCCTTATTATGAAACGATAGAAAAGGGGATGTAGGTAATTTTTTTGAAAGGTAAAATTCTTTTTGGGTCCGTTTGTTTTGAATAATGTCTAGGGTCGCTGGTTTAGGATACACTAAGACTCCTCTTTTTTCTAACTCATAAAGCGCTTCAATATTAACGTGTTCGATTTCAATGGTTAGTATATCTACATCATTGCCAAAGTCAAGTACGGTATTG
The DNA here is from genome assembly GCA_038124405.1 of Flavobacteriaceae bacterium. Classification (GTDB taxonomy): domain Bacteria; phylum Bacteroidota; class Bacteroidia; order Flavobacteriales; family Flavobacteriaceae; genus UBA7446. The sequence continues at coordinate 12,525 of JAYPBW010000021.1, forward strand.
TAGTCCATCAAATTTCCTTGAACAAAATGATGGCAACTGTTTATGGCCGAAGCTTCTGCGCTAGGGTCTAAAACATGGGTGCGAATATCCCATCTTCGGGTTACATCTAGGAGCATTTTTCCTAATTGTCCACCACCTAAAATCCCTAGTGTAAAATTTGTAGATATATAGTGCTTCATTACCCCTACAAAGGTAAGGCATATTCTACAATGTATTATATCTATAGGTGCACTGCTTAAAATAGGATATCTTTGCGCTGTAAAAAGCATTCATGAAGAATATAATTTTGTTTGGTAAGCCTGGGGCAGGAAAAGGAACTCAAGCTGCATTTTTAAAAGACACGTTCAACCTTATTCATATTTCTACGGGAGATGTGTTTAGATATAATATCAAAAATCAAACACCGCTAGGTGTTTTGGCAAAAGCATATATGGATAAAGGAGATTTGGTCCCCGATGCAGTTACCATTCAAATGCTTGAAGACGAAGTAGCTCAACACGTTAACGCAGCAGGATTTATATTTGATGGATTTCCACGCACTACTTCTCAGGCGAAAGCACTTGACGCATTTCTTGAAAAAAATGAAATGTCTATTGCAGCTACCCTAGCCCTTGATGTTTCTGAAGATCTTTTGGTGGCACGCTTACTGAATCGTGGAAAAGACAGTGGGCGAGTTGATGATCAAGATGAAGAAAAAATTAGAAATCGCTTTGCAGAGTACAACAACAAAACGGCTCCACTTATTGAATATTACAAGGAACAAGGAAAATACCATTCTATAAATGGTGAGGGTTCCATTGCCTCAATTGCCAATCAACTTACTGCTATTGTAGAACAATTGTAATGACCGAAGGAAACTTTGTAGATTATGTGAAGATTCACGTTAATTCTGGTAACGGTGGGAGGGGATCTACACACTTTCACAGAGAAAAATATATTACAAAAGGTGGGCCCGATGGTGGCGATGGAGGTAGAGGAGGTCATATAATAGTTCGAGGTGATAAAAACTTGTGGACCTTGATTTCATTCAAATTTAAGCGCCATTTTAAAGCCGAACACGGGCATCATGGGAGTAAAAGTAGGAGTACAGGTGCCGACGGGGAAGACCTTATAATTCCGGTTCCATTGGGTACTGTTGTTTTAGATACGCGAACTGGCGAACGAATTGCCGAAATAACCACAGAAGATGATGTGATTGTAGCTGCTGGCGGTATGGGTGGTAGAGGAAATTGGCATTTCAAAAGTGCTACAAATCAAGCACCGCGTTACGCCCAGCCAGGGAAAGAAGGAGTGGAACGTGAACTGACTCTAGAACTTAAAGTACTTGCAGACGTAGGACTTGTTGGATTTCCTAATGCTGGTAAATCTACTCTTTTGGCGGCATTAACCTCGGCGAAACCCAAAATTGCAGATTATCCGTTTACCACATTAAAGCCAAACCTTGGTATAGTTCAGAACAGAGATTTTTCCTCTTTTGTAATGGCAGATATCCCCGGAATCATTGAAGGTGCAGCTGAAGGAAAAGGACTTGGGCATTATTTTTTACGTCATATTGAGCGAAATAGTGTGCTATTATACATTATTCCTGCCGATGCTAATGATATTAAAGAACAATTCACTATTTTAAACAGTGAATTGACACGGTACAATCCCGAGTTGCTGGACAAAAATTTTATGATTGGAATTTCAAAGGCAGACTTACTTGATGAAGAACTTTTTATAGCCATAAAAGAGGAGTGTAAAAATGCATTCAAGCAAATTCCATTTGTTTTGTTTTCATCGGTTTCACAACAAGGAGTGCCTGAACTAAAGGATACCTTATGGAAGTTGCTCAACGATTAGTTTTCCTCCTCTTTTGTGTTTCGATTTCCTTTGGTCAGCGAGTACCACAATCGTTTTTTGAACGCGATACTGTTACCACTGAACAGACATTTCGTATCGCATCTCTAGATTCAATACAAACTAAAACCCAAGCGCAACGAGAAGAATTAGCATTGTTGTATGCCCAAACAGCTGACTACGACAGTTCTTTTAAGCTTTTAGAAGAATTGGTTGAGGATTATCCCGACGAGTACAACTATCAGTTTCAGTTGGGAGGTGTTTCGGGTATTTTAGCTACAGAAATGCCAAGAGCCAAGTCGTTACCTTATGTAAAAACGATGAGAACTGCTTTTGAAGTGGCTGCCATGTTAGATCCAAATGCACTTGATGTTCAATGGGTATTGTTAGAATTATACACTGAATTACCCTGGCTTTTGGGCGGTAGTAACAAAAGGGCAGAGGAGACGGTAGAGAGAATCAAATCATTATCTGTAATTGAAGGGTATTTGGCTGAAGGCTATTTTTTTCGTTCGACAAAAAAAAATAAAGAAGCTCTGGTGGCGTACTTAAATGCAATTAATGAAATACAGGATTGCAAGCAGTCGTTACCACTACAAATAGATTCGCTATACCATTTGGGAGTTCTTGCTTTTTACCTACAAAAAGATAATACCAAAGCCAAGTGTTTGTTCTCTGAGTTTATTGCAAATCATAATGGAGGTGCCGCGTACCCTAAATCATTTGCTCGTTATTATTCAAAAAAGATATTTGATTCTGAGGATGTTGACGCAGAAATGGAGGCAACATTGACTACATACGATAAGCTCTATTCGTGGATACAAAATAACTTTAAATAAGAGTAATGATTCTTGTTTATACTCCAATAATTAAGCCTAGAATCCAATATATTTTCAAGCATTTTTTTCATTCAAGAATGGGGGAAGATATTTCATTCACCTCAGAATTAAGTGCTTTTATTGCTCACACGGGTCCAAAGATGTCTTATGGAGATTCCCCTTTAGGCAATGAATTCTTTATTTCAGCACATGAACTCCTTGTAAGTCAAGGTGTCGATCCTGTAGAAATATCCATATTTGACTGGGATGGCATTCCCGCTTTTTTTGAAACGAAAGCCGAAAGCGCACTTCCATTTGATTTTTTTGCAGCTTCTTTTTATTTGTTGACTCGATATGAAGAATACCAGCCTCACACTTCCGACAGCTTGGGAAGGTATAAGAGTGAGCAGTCTTTGGCGCATCGGCATAATTTTTTGCACCTACCCCTAGTAGATTTGTGGTTTGAACGTTTTCTACATTCTTGGAATGATTTTTTTAAACTTACTCCGCAGGTTTCCGAGCAATCATCACTGTCTCTTATCATAGATATACCGCAACTATATCGATATAAGCACAAGACATTTTTTAGGTCTATAGTTGAAGGAATTGAAGACTTTTTCACTCTTCGGTTTCCTTCGTTTTTTGATAGAATAATGGTAGTGTTAGGGTTAATAGATGATCCTTTGCATGGGCTATATCAATGGATTATGCGTTTTAAAGACAGTTCCATTCATCTTCAATTCTTTGTGTTATATACTGCTTTAGGTACTCATGACAAAAGTTTAAGTGTTTTTAATAAAACACACCAACAGCATATAAAAAGTATTTCTGATTATGCGCCTACGGCTCCTTTGGCTTCTATTCAATCGCTTTCACATAGCGCCAATTTAAAATCTGATATAAGACGCTTTTCACTACTAATTCACCGCAATATTAAAGCTATCCGCCAGCATAAACTTGTGTTGAGTTTCCCAAAATCGTATCGTACATTTTCAGCTTTAGGAATTCGAAATGATTACTCTATGCAATACCACGATACACCTGGTTTTAGAGCAAGCACTGCATTCCCATTTCGTTTTTATGATATAGGCGATGAACAGCAAACGCCTTTAACAATTCATCCCATTTGTTTGAGTGAGGCACACATTCGAAAGCAACGCTATTCTAGAAAAATGCGACAATTATTTTTGTCATATAAGAATTGCCTAACTGAACTCCACGCCCCTTTTAATGTAGCACTTACCAACGAAAGCTTTAATTCTCGCGCTTCTAATACTCTGTTTTTGGCAACACTCAACAAGATTTTAGACCATGATTAATAGCACTATTAAGGCTCTTTATTTCGACTTGGATCACACGCTTTGGGATTTTGAATCAAACTCAGCATTAGCGTTTAAAGATTTGTTTGTGCAGTATGACATTGCGTTAGATTTAGAAGTTTTTTTAGAAGTCTATGTTCCAAATAATACCATTTTTTGGAAACGCTACCGAGAAGGTCAAATAGATAAGGAGACACTGCGATTTCAACGATTAAAAACAGTATTTGACTCATTAAACTACTCAACAACCAACGAACTTATTGATGAACTTGCCGATGCCTATATCCAAACACTTCCAGAGTATAATATTCTTTTTGAAGGGGCTTTAAAAATACTAACCGCCCTTAAAAAAAAGTATACCCTTCATATGATTACCAATGGCTTCAAAGATGTGCAGTATTTCAAGATGAGAAATTCCGGTCTCCTTCCTTTTTTCGAAACCATAACAGACTCATCAAGCGTTGGGGTTAAAAAACCGAATCCTAAAATTTTTAATCATGCACTTCAAGAAGGCGAAGTTTCAGCAGCCCAATCTATTATGATAGGGGATAGCTTAGAGGCTGATATTGAAGGAGCGCTAGCAGTTGGTATGCATGCCATACATTTTATGCCCACTGAGAAGAAAAATCCAAGTCATTATAAAGAAATAGAGACTTTAAACGAATTAGAATTCTTACTCTAATGGTTTTGCCTAAAATACTCGTACAACACTATAGAGGTCGCAACTGAAACATTATAAGAGTCTAAAGTGTCCGCTATTGGAATTTTCACGCGTTCATCACACAAATTCAGGACTCCTTTACTGATACCCTTGTGCTCGTTGCCCATCACAATTGCTATGGATCGTTTTAAATTTGCATTCTCAATAGAGGTGTTTGTTTTTTCGGTACATCCTAGTATAGTAATTTCATGCGACTGCAATGCATATAGCGCATCTTTTAGGTGAGACACTCTAATTATGGGAATGTGAAACGCTCCTCCGGCAGATGCTTGTATGGCAACATCATTAAGAGGCGCAGCACCTGTTTGCCCAATAATAATTCCACTCGCTCCTAATCCAACTGCAGAACGAATAATAGCACCAAAATTGCGCACATCGGTAACGCCGTCTAACAATAAAAATAATTGTTGTTGACTTTCGTCAATTACCTCTTCTAAGTTGGCAAATTGAATTTGCCCTAAAAGGGCTACAAAACCCTGATGGTTTTCTTTGGTGTGTTTGTATAGTTTTTGTGGTGGCACAAAGGAATAAGAAACACCAGAGCGCATTATCTCATCTTTGAGTTTTTGCGCAACGGGGGATTTTAATCCATTTTCAATGAGCACTTTTTGAATACGCGAAACATCTTTTATGGCTTCACGCACGGCATTCATGCCAAACACACTATTGTTATTCATGTGTCAAAAGTAAGGCTTAATAGCGTTATAATTTCAAAAGTAAACCTACCTTAAGAGTGCTTTTTTTGTAAAACTTCCCTTATCAGTATTGACCTGCACTAAATAAATACCGCTTTGTAAGGCTGAAGCATCTATTTCATAGGTGGTAGCGCTAATTTGATTACGCTTAACTTCTTGAC
>JAYPBW010000021.1:18087-20495 GCA_038124405.1 Flavobacteriaceae bacterium
TTGGCAAAACACGCAAGTATTTACTTATATCGTTAGAAAAATATTATATAATACATAATTATTGACGGCATTCATCGGGTTCATGTTATTAATCACAATCATATCACGCACTACATCATGATAAACCAGCACGGTGGTATCGTCAGTTTTCAAATTTTCATCAGCACTTAAAACATATCCTGTTCCCGAAATAATTAGTGAAAATTTTTGAGGTGAATCTAAGATTCCTTTGTGTGAGATGGTGATGTTGTATGTGCCTAGTTCATTTCCTGCCTCAACTTTTTCAAGATTATCTACTTGATTGTCTCCTTTGGTCGCTGCTAAACTTACATTAGAAGCATCTAATTTCCACGGGTAGTAGGTGGTTTCTTCCTTTGTCAATCTTAAGTCTAGGTCATTTATCAAATCTTTAGGTGCAGTAAAATCTGTTTTTTCAGGATCAATCCAACTAATAGTAGCTATTAAGTCTTGGTTAGAATCTGTTACTGTAAACGAAAGATTTATTTGCTCACCATTTCCTAACTCGAGCTCTTGGATCAAGGTTTGATTTGCTGAATTTGACATGATAAGCGAAGCGGCCTTCTCTAAGTTTAATACACCATAGCCAGATTTTGGGTCAGGCCCAATAACATCATTAAATCCATTCCAACTCGTAAGGTCATCGGCGGTATGACATGCCAATCCTTTCAAGGTAGAAGAACGCATAAAAGTATTTTCATAGGAGTTGTATAATTCTTGTAGTAGCACCAATCCTCCTGTGACTATAGGGGATGAAAAAGATGTTCCGTTCACTAAACTTCTAGAATCAGTACTTGGATTTCCATCACCAACAAATGCGCTTGCTACAGGTACACTTTGTCCTCTAGCAACAATTTCAGGTTTGATTCTACCGTCGTTGGCTGGCCCAGAAGAACTGAAGTCTGTGGGATAGGGCAATCCAAATAAATTTGTTTCATTTGATATTGCTCCTACGGTTAGTATATTTTTAGCAAGGGTGCTTCCTGTTAATAATTCATAACCATTATACGCTTGACCAGCATATTGTAATCCAGTGCCTTGTGCGTATTCTTCTAGATCACCTTCATTTCCAGCTGAAGTTACATGCAGGTAATACGGATATGTATTTGCATTTTGATCTAAGGTTTTGTCTCTTGATCCATACACACCAATTTCATCGGCTGTGTATTGAAAAGTACCGTCGGAGCGCTGTATTGGGAATCCATAAGAGTGATTTGACACCAAAAAAGTGGGATTAGCATCTAAGCTTATTAAAATCTCTAAATCTCTTTGATCCCAATCTCTATAAATAAGCTTATCTACGTTTGGTGCAATCCCATTAAAACTATAATCAGGAGTATTTGTGTTTCCCTGAGCATAAATACATGAGGTAACAGAAGGTGGGTGAGAATCTTGAATTTCTTGAGACTCATTTTCATCAACTTCTATTACAGATGTTCCTGAGTTAGCATCTAAAAACTCAACATGATTTTTTTCAATTGCTCCATAATCCCATACACCAACAGTTACGCCAGATCCGTATAAGTTCAAATTTAATGAACCGCCGGCCTTAACGGTTTCTGCCTTAATAGATGAGAATAGATTGTCAGGCTGATGGGATTCAAAATATAAAGGCCCTCCAGATGGTGATACATCATCTGGCCGTATGATTTTGCCAGAAGCATCAATTTTTAACCTAGAATCATTGTTTTTAATTAATGCATCAATTTTTTGATTAGCTGCTGCATTACGTTCAATGATATCGTTTTTTAGTAATATTTTTTTTGTAGTAATATCTTCATTTTCAACAGATGATACTTCTTTGTTGTAAGTCGTACTACATCCAAAAACAAATAATACCCAAATTACAGCGATTTTTTTCATTGCAATATATATCTAAAAAAAGCCTGCTCGAAAAACGAGCAGGCTTAAGAAAATATTTAGAACTAAAATATTTTAGTTTTGATCTGCTTCGTTAATGTATGGATTTGCATCAATTTCAGCTTGTGGGATTTTCCATATCCAGTCATCGTTAACTGATGGCTTAGCTTGTTGGAAACCATCTTGATAAAGTACTGATGATGCTCCTGAACCTGTTAAGTCAATTGCTTGATCCCAACGTAAATGATCCGTCCATCCAAATCCTTCACCGTATAGCTCTACGTAACGTTGGAACTTAATGTGATCCATTAAATCTTCTTTAGTTGTATAAACACTTGCATCATAAGCAGAGTCTCTAGTGATTCCAAATTCGTCTAATAAATCACGTGCATCATCCAATTTGTTTTGCATCACAAGTGCTTCAGCTTCATTAAGATACATTTCAGATGAACGCATTAAGATGATATCATCTGGAGCAATTGTTCCAGGACTAGCTTGTAAAAACTTAACGTGCATCATTGGGTGAGTGT
>JAYPBW010000021.1:20505-22429 GCA_038124405.1 Flavobacteriaceae bacterium
GTAATTACGTTACCCCATGCAGCCCAGAAATCTGTTGGATTTGTGTAATTTGGATCAGACGCGTAGCTTCCCCCTTGCGCATTTGACGCTGAAGAATTTGTATTTGGCGCTAAAGGCAATGCTTGTGCCGATCTGAAATCTGTAGCAGGAATCTGATCGTAATATTGCTTATTAAATAGCTTAGGATTACTTCTGTTTTGACTTCCGTTAAACGTAGGACAAATTAAATAGAAGTATGAACGGTAATACACCGTTTCTGTATCAATTACAGTTGATCCCCAAATTACTTCTGGTAAACTAACTGTATTGAATCCAGATTTCCACAAAGTTTCACTCATAAGCGAATACCCATTTCTTGCTTTTACAGAGGCATCTTCAGCAGCTGCCCAATCTCCTTTAGACATTGCAATTCTAGCTTTAATACCATAAGCAGCATTTAATGAAAGATGAGATTTGTTCGCTGCAGGAGCTGCTCCATCAGAAAGATATGCAATAGCACCATCAATGTCAGCTTCCATTTGCGCATATACTTCAGCAACTGTTGCTCTTGGTCCACTTTCGTACGGGCTAGTTGTACCTGTTAGAAGTGGAACACCAGGATCACTCTGTGGATTTCCTACTAGATATCCTTTAGCATAGTGTGTGATTAAACGATAGTACGCCCAAGCTCTATAAGCATGTGCTTGACCTAAAATGTTTTTTAAGTTAGCGTCAACTGTAAGTCCATCAGCTTCTGCCTTATTGATTATGGCACTTGTTTCAGCAATTAAGTGATAACGTTGAAACCACAACTGATAAGGCGTTGTAAAGTTAGGATTAGTATGAGCTATCCATTGTAAGTCAGCTGTCATCCAACCATTTCCTGGAGATGAGTGAATTAGACCACCGACTAAAACATCATCTAGTGGCACCCAATAATGCTCACCTGCTCTTGTCGATGTACCCCCAGGAATTATTTGATACTGAGCATACATAAGACGATGCAGACCATCTAGAACTAAGGTCATATTTTCAGGAGATGACAATGCATCTGCTGATGAAATCGCTGATGTGGGAGATGTTTCTAGGAAATCATCCTCACAACTAAATGTTATAGCGGCTAGAAGCGCTACAAGTATATATGATTTAATTTTATTTATTAACATGATTGATGATTTAGAAATTAAGTTTAGCTCCAAAAGAAATAGTACTTGCAGGACTATAGCTAATTCCAGAAGGTGTTCCAGAAATATTGAACTGCGGATCTAACCCCTGACGAGCTGAATTGATGAAAAGATTTTCACCTGTAATAAATAGCGTTAATTGATCAACGCCAAGATTCTCAATAACTTCAGTATCCATATCGTAAGAAAGGTTAACGTTTCTTAGCGCAACATAAGATGCATCCGTAAGGAATCGTGTTGACATGGTTTGAACTTGATTTGTATTACCAACTTCAAGTCTTGGAACATCGGTAATATCTCCTGGGTTTCTCCACGCATTTAAGGCATCCGGGTGATATGAATCACCATAATCACCTGTATGCATCATATTTGCGTATCCGTAGTCAAGAATTTTTCCTCCACTTGCAAATGTTAATAGCACATCTAAGTTGAAGTTCTTGTAACTAAAGCTGTTACGCACAGATCCAATTACATCTGGAATTGAAATATCACCTGAATATGCTTTACCAGCTTCGTCCCAGTCGTTTGTTGTATCATGTGCACCGTTAGCATCTAAAACTGGCACACGGTTTCCATCCGCATCATCTTCAAACATATAATACAATGCATCACCAGTAGCTGAATCAACTCCAGCATAGTGATAAATGTAGTAGGCATATTGAGAACGTCCTTCTTCCCAACGCTTAGATCCATTTACAAATGGGTCTGGGAGCGAAGTGATTTCACCTTCTAGAGTAGAAGCTTGTAAACCAACTGTCCAA
>JAYPBW010000021.1:22439-23876 GCA_038124405.1 Flavobacteriaceae bacterium
TAAAGCAATTTCTAAACCAGAGTTGTATAAATCACCTACGTTATTAGGAATTTCGATCAATCCATTTGATGGAGCAATCGGTACATTGTATAATAAGTCGTTAGATGTCTTTTTGTAGTATTCTACCGAACCGTATAGTTTGTTATTGAATAATGAGAATTCAGCTGCTACATCAAAACTTGTCACACTTTCCCATGTAAGTCCGTTGTTACCTAGCTCAGTCCAAACGATACCAGGAGCACCTGCGTTTGAAGTAAGAGAATAACGTGGTTGAGAGATGTAAAAGTCTCCAAGATTGTCGTTACCAACCTCACCATAAGAAGCTCTTAACTTAAGGTTGTCTACAAAATCAACATTGTCCATAAAGCTTTCTTTATCAACAATCCAAGATAAACCTACTGCATAGAAATCACCCCAACGTACATCTGTTGAGAATACAGAAGAACCATCTCTTCTATATCCAGCATTTAGGAAGTATTTCTTATCAAAGTCATAACCAACTCTTGCAAAATAACCTTCTGTGTTTTTTTCAGAAGAGTATCCATCTAAGCTAGTAGGAACAGTAAAGTTTGCAAACTCATAAATACCGCTTACTACTTGTGTATTAGCAAGACCACTATTTTGTGAGTAATCTCTATCAAAGCTCTCGTGACCTAATAAAATATTTAGGTTGTGATCTCCGAAAGATTTTTCATAATTCAATCTTTGTACAAAGTTTTCAACAGTTCTGCGGAAACGTGTTTCCCCGTAACGACCTGTTGGTGCACCATCACCTACGATGTTATTTTCGTAAGATTTATTGATGTAATCTTGGAAGTCTTTTGCATAGTTTACAGAAAGTGTAAGTCCGTCCATAATTTGAACATCAGCAAAATAACGTAGTCCGTAGTTGTTTGTTAATGCTAGCTCGTCATTGAAATAAGCTTCTGCAATACCGTGACGACCAGGACTGTAAGGTCTAGACTGAATGTTATATTCAGAGTAACCTTCACCGTAGTCATATTGTGGAGTACCGGCAGCATCTCTAACAATTTTACCGTTAAGGTCAACAACATAAACCGGATAAATAGAAGCTAAATTTTTTGCCCATCCAAATGGGTTAACAATACTGCTACTACCAACTCCACCTAAACCGATGGTTTTGTTAAGCGCCATGTTTAAACCTCCACCTAGTGTTAACCATTCAGCAGGAGTAAATTGTGCGTTTAAACGACCTGTTGTACGCTCAAAACCACTTTCAATTACATATCCATCTTCGCTTAAGTGTGAAGCAGAGAAGAATACGGAATGTTTGTCTGAACCTGAAGATACGTTTACAGAGTGGTTTACTCTATTTACGTTTAGTTGTAAGTACTCTATCCAGTCTAATCTTTCGTAGATTAATTCTGCGCTTGGATTTAATTTACCATCTGTGCCAACGATAGCATCGTTTGCTAC
>JAYPBW010000022.1:0-298 GCA_038124405.1 Flavobacteriaceae bacterium
CTTAATAAAGTTTCTTTGATAAATGGCCTGTCACCCGATATTGTTCGTGACCGCGTATCATTTGAGCACCTCACTCCCCTATTTCCACAGGAAAAGTTTAATATCGGTGACAAACAAAGCACTATTTCAACTCGAGTAATGGATTTGTTTTGTCCGATTGGAAAAGGACAACGTGGTATGATTGTATCGCAACCCAAAACAGGAAAAACCATGCTTTTAAAGGATGTAGCAAACGCCATTGCAGCATATCATCCCGAGGTGTATCAAATTATAGTGCTCATTGACGAGCGTCCTGAGG
>JAYPBW010000022.1:308-4807 GCA_038124405.1 Flavobacteriaceae bacterium
TATCGCGCAAGCGATCATTAGCAATAACCCCGAGTGCTACATCATTGTTCTGCTCATTGACGAGCGTCCTGAGGAGGTAACCGACATGCAACGAAACGTGAAAGGAGAAGTTGTTGCTTCAACTTTTGACGAACCTGCAGACCGTCATGTAAAGGTTGCCAATATTGTACTTGAAAAAGCAAAACGTCTAGTTGAATGCGGCCACGATGTGGTAATTCTATTAGACTCCATTACAAGACTAGCGCGTGCTTACAATACTGTACAACCAGCCTCTGGAAAGATTTTAAGTGGTGGTGTAGATGCGAATGCCTTACACAAACCAAAGCGTTTCTTTGGTGCTGCTCGAAATATTGAAAATGGAGGCTCACTTTCGATAATTGCAACGGCACTAACCGAAACAGGTTCTAAAATGGACGAAGTTATTTTCGAAGAATTTAAGGGAACAGGAAACATGGAATTACAGCTTGACCGCCGTATTTCTAACCGCAGAATTTTCCCAGCTATTGATTTGGTGTCTTCAAGTACAAGACGAGACGACTTATTACTTGACGAAAAAACCATACAACGTATGTGGATTATGCGCAAATATCTTGCAGATATGAATCCTGTTGAGGCAATGGAATTCGTAAGTGATCGTATAAAACGCACGCTAAATAATGAAGAATTCCTGATTTCAATGAATCAATAAATTGGAATAACAACCAACAAAAAAAGGCTTCCAAATGGAAGCCTTTTTGTTTTATTAAAAGCAAAACTATTATAGCGTACTTACGTGCTTTGCAAGTTTTGATTTAAGATTAGCAGCTTTATTCGCGTGAATAATATTGTTCTTAGCAAGTTTATCAATCATTGATGCAATGCTAGGAAACTTCTTCTGCGCTTCTTTTTTCTTTTCTAATGCTTTAAAATCACGGATAGCATTACGTGTTGTTTTGTGCTGAAAACGGTTACGTTGACGCTTTGTTTCGTTTGAACGAATTCTTTTTAAGGCTGATTTATGATTTGCCATATTTTAAATTTTGTAGCCCGTAGGGGAATCGAACCCCTCTTACCAGGATGAAAACCTGGCGTCCTAGCCGATAGACGAACGGGCCTTTCGGATTTAACGAGGTGCAAATTTATACGATACTGCACAAACTTGCAACATATATTTTTGTTTAATATGCTTTAGCAAACAAAACTCTCTGTAAAGACGGTTTTCCAGAGAAAACACAACTTCCATTTTCTGCGCTGCCATCAAGCGGAATGCACCGAATGGTAGCTTTAGTAGCCTCTTTAATAGCCATTTCGGTGGCTTCAGTCCCATCCCAATGCGCCGAAACAAAACCACCTTTTGATTCTAAAATTTCCTTAAATTCTTCAAATGAATTTACTTCTGTGGTGTGTTCATCCCTGTAGGCCTTTGCACGCTCAAAAAGCTGTTCTTGAATTTCTTTTAGCGTTGTAACCACCTCAGCAACTAAATCTGTTTGTAATACACTTTTTTTAGAGAGTGTGTCTCTTCTAGCAAGTTCAACAGTGCCTTGTTCTATATCCCGTGGACCAATACCAATACGCAAAGGAACTCCTTTCAGTTCATATTCATTAAACTTAAATCCTGGTTTGTATGTGTCTCGATTATCAAAGTGAACACGAACACCTGCTTCACGTAAAGAATCGATAATTGGAGTTGCCGCAGCTTCAATTGCTACACGTTGTTCATCACCTTTATAGATGGGTATAATAACCACCTGATGTGGAGCCAGTTCTGGAGGCAAAACAAGCCCGTTGTCATCGCTGTGGGTCATAATAAGTGCTCCCATAAGTCGTGTAGAAACGCCCCATGAAGTTGCCCAAACATGTTCCAATCCGCCTTCTTTTGTAGCAAATTTCACGTCAAATGCTTTGGCAAAATTTTGACCTAGAAAATGTGAAGTTCCTGCCTGTAATGCTTTGCCATCTTGCATCAATGCTTCAATGCAATAGGTTTCTACCGCTCCTGCAAAACGTTCCGCGGCAGATTTAACCCCTTGAACAACAGGAATAGACATATATTGTTCTACAAAATCAGCGTAAACTCCATTCATTCGCTTAGCTTCTTCGAGTGCTTCATTCTCTGTGGCATGTGCTGTATGACCTTCTTGCCACAAAAATTCGGCTGTTCGTAAAAAAAGTCGCGTTCGCATTTCCCATCGCACTACATTTGCCCATTGATTTAACAAAATGGGTAAATCGCGGTAAGACTGAATCCAATTCTTGTACGTATTCCAAATAATAGCCTCACTTGTAGGGCGCACTATGAGTTCTTCTTCCAATTTAGCTTTTGGATCAACACGGAGTTTTCCTGGTTTATCAGGATCATTTTCTAAACGATAGTGGGTCACTACCGCACATTCTTTTGCAAATCCTTCGGCATTTTGTTCTTCTGCTTCAAATAGACTTTTTGGAACAAACAACGGGAAATAGGCATTGCTATGTCCTGTTTCTTTAAATTTTTTATCTAGAATGGCTTGCATACGCTCCCAAATAGCAAAACCATAGGGCTTGATAACCATGCAACCACGCACGGCAGAAGTTTCTGCTAAATCGGCTTTAACAACCAATTCATTGTACCATTTTGAGTAATCCTCATTTCTAGACGTCAAATACTTCCCCATAAGTTTGGCACAACTTTTGTTTTTTGTTAGTTGTAGTACAAAACTACTTAAATTTGAGAGTTAATTAAACCTTTCCGCTATGAGAACTATTTACCAAACAAAACATATAAAAAATTTATCTGTATTATGGGTTTTGTTTTCAGCAGTGTTACTTGTTGGGTGTAGTGGATATCAATCCGTTTCGTACTACGAAGATGGGATTTATGGAGAACCCATAAAGAAAGAAAGCACTACGCAAGAAAAAAATGCTCCTACTGCACAACAAAGCGGAACGTACTACAAGAATTATTTTGCAGATAAAGCATCTCAAGGTGTTCAAAATGACTACATATTCACAAGTCCTGAAGAATATCAGAGTCCTACACCCGATCAATCTAGTTCTGTTAATTATCAAGCTCACGGTTCATGGGGAGATCAAACTAATAGAATTAACATCAATCTTATTTACAACCGCCCTTTTGGTTGGGGTTGGGATTGGTATTACGCTCCTTTCAATTTTGGACGAATTGGATTTTGGGGCTACAATTACCATCCATGGTATTTTACTTACGGTCATTTTCACAACCCATATTATAATCCCTACCGCTTTGGGTGGGGCCATTACAACCCTTACCACTACCCATATTGGGGTAGAAACAGATATTGGAGTCCGTACAATAATGCTTACTGGGATAGAAATTACGATAGGCGATTAAATAGCAATCCTATTATCTACAATCGATTGAATGGCGGTAGAGGCGATAGTGCGAACAATCGATCTTATTCGAGAAGTAGAACTAGTCAAAGCCCTCAAACTGATAGTGTAGAATCGAAGTCTGAACGAAGTTCGTTGCGGAATAACATGCGTCGTTCCCGTAGTGATCGTGGATTTTACACAAAATCCAATGAGCCTCAGCAAACAGATAATCCTACGAGACGTAGTCGCTCTACTGACAATAGCTACACGAGAGAAAGCAACAGTAGAAGCAACAATAATAGAAGTTTGAGTAGATCACGATCGTCCTCAAACTCTAGCTTTAGCAGAACATCTGCTGGAAGCAGAAACTCTGGTAGCAGTTCATCAAGAAGTAGTTCCTCAAGAAGAAGATAATATGAAAAAGAAAACATTATATAGTGGAGTATTGGTAGCGGCTTTAATTGGAAATTTTGTTGCTGCACAGAATCTCAATGAAATTATTCGTTATAGCTCCGAAAATTTAAATGGTACGGCACGCTACCAATCGTTAGGAGGTGCATTTGGAGCACTTGGAGGCGATCTTTCTGCTATTAGTAGCAACCCAGCTGGTGCAACTGTTTTTACCTTCAATCAAGCGAGCACTACTGCCGATCTTCAAACATTTACTACAGATGCCACTTTTTTTAATAACACAGAGTATGACGAAAAAAACTCATTCAATATTGGACAAATAGGCTTTGTACTAGTGCTTAAAAGTATTTCGGCATCCAAATGGGATAAATTAGCCTTTGGTTTCAATACTCAAATGATTAATAATTTTGATAAGCAAGTTTATTTTGAGGGAATTAATTCAAACAATGGTCTGCAATCCTATTTTTTGGCGCATGCAACAGGTTTAAGCTATGATTTTGACCTAAGAGATGAACGAGATATATCTCAGGAATACAGTTTTCAAGCCAACAGAGGGTTTAGCGAGCAGCAAACTTACTTAGCATTGCGTAGTTTTCTTATGGATTACGATGATATTGCAAATGAATATTCAGTGCCTGGAAAAATTAACGATGGTATTGATCAAACGCATTTGGTGTATTCTAGCGGCGGACAGCGGCTATATACACTCAATTTTGCTGGGCGTTATAGTGAAAAACTATCGCTTGGTATGAATCTGAATTTTTACTCTATTGACT
>JAYPBW010000022.1:4817-11059 GCA_038124405.1 Flavobacteriaceae bacterium
ATTGACTACACTGAAACCAAGGAAACACTAGATTATTACTTAAATCAAAGCGAATCTTTTATAAAAGAAGTGTTGTTTCAAGAGGAACTTCGAACATTTGGCACAGGCGTTTCTGTTCAAGTTGGTGCTATTTACCAAGCTTCAAAAGCACTACGTCTTGGACTGAGCTATACCTCGCCAACATTCTATTCTCTTGAAGACGAACTCATGCAAGGGCTTAGCGTAGATTCGCAAGATGATTTGGATGGTGAAATTTTTAGAGAACAAATTTTACCCAACGTAGTGAATGTAATTGGTCCTTATAATGTTCGAACACCATCAAAAACTCAAGCGAGTGCTGCTCTAATTTTTGGCAAAAAAGGATTGGTTAGTGCTGATTTCGGTGTGAAAAACTATTCGGGGTCTAACGTAAGTGACGAATCAAACAATAGTTTTGATTACTTGAACGATCGTATACAAAATGAGCTAGACTCAAGTACATACCTTAGGATTGGTGGTGAAACTAGGCTGGGAGATTTCAGTTTACGTGCAGGATATTGGATGGAGCAAAGTCCATACAAAAACAGCACTTTAAAAGAAGATTACTCTGGTTTTTCAGCGGGCATCGGCATTCAATTTGGAGGAAATTCTTTAGATTTCTCTTACAGTGCTAATAATCAAAAATATGCCCAACAAATGTATTCGCTGGGACTAACAGATACTGCATCGATAAGCGAAAGAGCAGAACAACTAGCGTTAACATATACTGTTCGCTTTTAATTAAAAGCTAATTTTTACGAATGTAGTATCTTTGTACTTTATGAAAGATGCTATGAAATTTGAACGATTGTTAAAAGATACTTTGGAAGACCTTAATGATGACGACCACGTCAGTGGAAACATCAATACGCCACTTCGAGAAGATGCCTTTGAAATATCTGACAAAGATAAAATTGCCCGAATTGAAAAAGATGTAGAACGCATTTTGGAAACATTGGGTATGGATTTGACAGACGACAGTTTAAAAGGAACACCTAAGCGTGTAGCCAAAATGTTTGTCAATGAACTTTTTGCAGGACTTCATCCCGACAACAAACCAAGTGCCTCTACCTTTGACAATAAATACAAGTATGGCGAAATGTTGGTTGAAAAAAACATTACCCTCTACTCCACCTGTGAACATCATTTATTGCCTATAGTTGGGAAAGCACATGTAGCCTACATCTCAAACGGAACTGTTGTTGGCTTATCAAAAATGAATCGTTTGGTAGACTATTTCGCCAAGCGTCCTCAAGTACAGGAACGCTTAACGATTCAGGTTGTTAAAGCATTGCAAGAGGTGCTTAACACTGAAGATGTAGCATGCGTTATTGACGCTAAACACTTGTGTGTGAATGCACGTGGAATTCGTGATATAGACAGCAGTACTGTTACGGCAGAGTTTGGCGGAGCGTTTAAAAAAGCAGAAGTGCGCAGAGAATTCCTAGGATACCTCAAACTTGACACTTCGTTTTAAGTATGAGTGAAAACCATTCATCACTGCATATTTTTAATTCGCTTAGCGGAAAAAAAGAAATTTTTTCTTCAATTGAAGAAAATCATGTAGGGATGTATGTGTGTGGACCCACAGTGTATAGCAATGTCCATTTGGGCAACTGCCGAACGTTTATTTCGTTTGATTTGGTATATCGATATCTAAAACATTTAGGGTATTCTGTGCGGTATGTTCGAAATATCACAGATGCAGGACACTTAGAACACGATGCAGATGAAGGTGAAGATCGGATTTCCAAAAAAGCGCGTTTAGAGCGCATAGAGCCTATGGAAGTTGTTCAACGCTACACAGTTGATTTTCATCAAACACTAGCAGCATTTAACACCCTTCCGCCCAATATTGAGCCTACAGCAACCGGACATATAATTGAGCAAATAGAAATCGTTAAAGGCATATTAGAGGCTGGACTTGCGTATGAAATAAACGGATCTGTTTATTTTGATGTTCAAAAATATAATGAATCTAATAATTATGGTATTCTCAGCGGACGTAATACAGAGGACATGATACATAATACCAGAACACTTTCTGGGCAAAACGACAAACGTGCGCCGCAAGACTTTGCACTTTGGAAAAAAGCAGAACCGCAGCATATTATGCGTTGGCCATCTCCTTGGGGCGATGGTTTTCCTGGATGGCATTTGGAGTGTACAGCTATGAGTACCAAATATTTGGGAGAACAATTTGATATTCACGGGGGCGGTATGGATTTAAAATTTCCGCATCACGAATGCGAAATAGCACAAGCAAAAGCTATCAATAAAAAACCGCCTGTAAATACTTGGATGCACGCAAATATGCTTACCCTTAATGGTAAGAAAATGGCAAAGTCGACCGGAAATAACATATTACCAAGTGAACTTTTTGATGGAACAAACTCGATACTTTCCAAAGCATTTTCGCCAGATGTTGCAAGGTTTTTTATGTTACAAGCACACTACCGAAGTGTTTTAGATTTAAGTAGCGATGCACTTGAGGCTTCCGAAAAAGGATATAAGCGTCTTGTTCAGGGAATTGATTTACTAGCAGCATTACCAAAAAGCAGCACAAGTAGTTTTGATGTTGACTCACATATAGATAGTTATTATGCTGCCATGAATGACGACTTTAATAGCCCCGTATTAATTGCGCAGCTCTTTGAAACAGTCAAACAAATACACCGAGTACAACAAGGAGATGAGTCCTTAACTGGCGTTGATATTGAAAAGTTACACAAAGCTGTTTGTAGCTTTGTCTATGATGTTTTAGGTCTCACATTGCAAACAAAAGAGGCTACTAACAGCTATCTAGATAAGGCTTTAGAAGTACTTATAGAAATGCGTGAACAGGCAAGAGCAAACAAAGATTTTGAAACTGCCGATCGTATTCGAGATGAACTTTTTGCAAAAGGCATTCAACTTAAAGATGGTAAAGATGGTACTTCATACGATTTATCGTCATGAAAAATATTTTCATTTTTCCATTTGTAGTTCTTATTCGCATTTATCAAACTCTTATTTCACCACTATTGCCATCTAGCTGTAGGTTTCACCCAACGTGTTCGCAATACAGCCTAGAATCGCTTCAAAAGCACGGATTATGGAAAGGAGGGAAGTTAGCTTTAAAACGTATTAGTCAGTGCCATCCATGGGGCGGACAAGGTCACGACCCTGTACCAGATTAGGATATTTTTGCTGTATATTTAACCCAAACAAACTCTCATGTTAGCACTCAAATTTTTATGGGCACCAGACCCAGTAGCCATTAGCCTAGGTAGTTTTAACGTTTACTATTACAGTTTAATGTTTGTTATTGCCTTTGCAAGTGGGCTATATTTAATGAAATACATGTACAAAAGAGAAGGGGTTTCTTTAGAATACATAGATCCACTGTTAATATATATGGTTGCAGGAACACTCATTGGTGCACGACTAGGAGAAGTATTCTTCTACAATTGGGATTACTTTCAGAACAACTTACTTGAAATTATATTACCAATAAAAGTGACCTCTGAAGGCTGGAAATTTGTTGGATTTAGAGGACTGGCAAGTCATGGTGCAGCCATAGGAATTATAACTTCACTGTACTTATATACGAAAAGATTTAAGTATTCCACAATGTTGTGGCTTCTTGACCGTATTGCAATAACAGTAGCCTTTGGTGGTGTTTTTATTCGAATTGGGAATTTTTTTAACTCTGAAATTGTAGGGCAATTTACAGGTAGTAGCTTTGGTGTTGTATTTAAAAATAATGGTGATACCCTGCCTAGACATCCTGTTCAATTGTACGAATCATTGGGCTACTTTATAGTGTTCTTAATTTTGTTTATGATTTACAAAAACACCGATAAGCGAAACCAAAAAGGCTTTTTGATTGGCGCATTTTTTAGCCTGTTATTTACAGTACGCTTTTTTGCAGAGTTCGTTAAAGAAAGTCAAGGAGGTTTTGGAGAAAAACTAGGTTACCTCTCAACAGGACAATGGCTTAGCATTCCACTTATATTGCTTGGGTTGGTGCTAACTGCTATCTCTTACAAGAATAAAGCAACCATCTAACTTTTTTATTTCTTCTTAGAAGTATCAAACATTACAGGAGTTGCAATAAACAGCGAGGAATATGTTCCTACTAACACTCCCACAATAAGCGCAAACATAAATCCACGAATTGCCTCGCCTCCAAAAATAAAGATGGCAAGCAAAACTACTAAAGTAGTAAGTGATGTGTTTATGGTTCTACTCAATGTGCTATTAAGTGCACTATTAACTGTTTTTTGACTTTCCCATGAAGTATGCAGTCGTGTAAATTCACGAATGCGGTCAAATACAACCACGGTATCATTCAGCGAGTATCCAATTACCGTAAGGACTGCCGCAATAAAGGCTTGGTTTATTTCCATACTAAAAGGCATGAAAGTGTATGCAATTGAAAACACTCCTAGAACAATGAGCACATCATGGAAAACGGCAGCAACTGCACCTAGGGAATATTGCCACTTGCGGAAGCGTAACAAAATGTACAAGAATACCACTATCAAAGACCCAAATACCGCCAAGAAAGAATTCTTTTTAATATCATCGGCAATGGTTGGGCCAACTTTAATAGATGACATAATACCTACTTGCTTATCTTCTGACCCATTCACAAAATTATCGTAAGATAAGTCTTGTGGAAGATAAGAAGACAGCCCGTTGTATAATGCTTCCTGAATTTCGTTATCCACTTCAGTACCTTCCACGTCTACTTTATAATTCGTAGTAATCTTTAACTGATTGTCTTCACCAAATGTTTTCGCCTCAGCACTTCCAAGAAGTGATACGAGTTGCGCCTGTGCATCCGAAGGATTTATAGCTTGTTCAAAACGAACTGTATAGGAACGTCCACCAACAAAATCAACACCTTGATTTAATCCTTTTGTGAAAAGAGAAAACACACCAACAGTAATCAATGTACCAGAAATGAGATAGGCAATACCACGCTTATTTAGGAAAGTGATATCCAAATTACGGAATAGATTCTTTGTTGCTTTTGTAGCAAACTCCAACGAATGTCCTTTTGAAAGACGTCCATCAACCAATAATCGTGTTACAAATATGGCTGTAGAGAGTGATGTGGCAATACCTATAAGTAAGGTTGTAGCAAAACCTTTAATAGGACCGGTTCCAAAAATAAAGAGAATAAAAGCAGTTAATCCAGTAGTGATATTTGCATCTAAAATAGATGATAATGCATTTTTAAACCCATCAGAGACCGCTTGCTTCTGTCCTTTTCCTTTGGCTAGCTCTTCACGAATACGTTCAAAAATAAGTACGTTAGCGTCTACAGACATACCAATGGTAAGTACAATACCTGCAATACCAGGAAGAGTCAACACAGCTCCGAGTCCAGCAAGAATTCCAAAAATTAAAACAATATTAAGCGTTAGCGCAATGTCGGCATATAGTCCGGCGCGTCCATAATAAAAAATCATCCATGCCAATACAAGCAATAATGCTATCACAAAGGAATTAATTCCGCTCTCAATTGCTTCTTGTCCAAGTGAGGGCCCAACAATTTCAGATTGAATAATTTCTGCCGCGGCAGGAAGTTTACCCGCACGTAACACGTTTGCCAAGTCAATTGCTTCATTAAGACTAAACTGACCTGAGATTTCTGAACGTCCTCCAGCAATAGCTCCTTTAGAAACTCCAGGGGCAGAATACACTACATCATCAAGAACAATTGCTATATTGCTACCTTCCCTAAATGCTTTTCCGGTCATATCTTCCCATATACGAGCTCCCTTACCATTCATTTGCATGGTAACAGCAGGTCCACCAAGTTGATCATAGCTTTGTGCAGCATCTACAATTACACTACCACTAAGCGGCGGTTCATTTGCTCTGTTAGCTTTTATGACATATAAATCTACAAGGTTTGATTCTTGACTTGGAATACCCCATAAAAATTTAGTAAAACGTAAGTCTGCAGGAAGTAATGCACGCACATCTGAACGGTTTAAATAATCGTCAAGAATAGGTTGGTCTTTTACATCTACTTGCAGTAATACCGGACCACCTGCATAGCCAGCACCTTTTACATAATCGTAAATAGGGTTTTTAACAATGCTAATAGAGTCTTGCTGCACGGAAACGTCAGAAAGCAAATCGTCTATTTCAGAAACCTCATCAGATGGAGCCTCTTTTTCCGTTTCAACAACTGTTTTCAACAATTCGTTTGCTTGGGCTAAGAA
>JAYPBW010000022.1:11069-11771 GCA_038124405.1 Flavobacteriaceae bacterium
CTCTACATCTCTGGCGCCGGGCAATTCAACCAAAATACGACCTGAATTCCCTAAACGTTGAATATTGGGTTGAGTGACTCCAAACTTGTCAATACGCTTACGTAGCACTTCAAATGCTGATACAATCGAGGCATCAATTTTTCTACGAATGATAGGTTGAACTTCTTCGTCAGACATGTTGAAGTTGATGTCGTCACTTAGTGTACGATTGGCGAATATGTCTGGGTTTGCTAGTTTTTCATCTCCTTTTAAAGATTCAAATGCTTGGAAAAAACTCTCTACATACGTGTCATCAGATGATTTTTGCAACACATCTGCTTCTTGTAGCGCACGATTAAATAAAGGGTTTCGGGTGTTTTCAGCTAACCCTTTTAAAATGTCTTTTACAGACACTTGCAAAATAACATTAATCCCACCTTTTAAGTCGAGTCCTTTGTTTAGCTCGCGGTCTTTAGCGGTGCCGTAAGTGGTAAAACCAAAAACCGTTTCACTTGAAATAGAATCCAAATAAGCACGCTCAGCAACATCTACCAATGCATAATAATTTGCGTCATCGGGGTTAACCGATGCTTGGGCAAACGTTTTAGCATCTGATTCTACCTTAGAAGTAACAAATGTGAATGAAAGTTGATAAAGGCTGACAAGGCCAAACAAAACGGCAAAAAGCCTGATAAGTCCGTTATTCTGCATGATATAGAATTT
>JAYPBW010000022.1:11817-23144 GCA_038124405.1 Flavobacteriaceae bacterium
CAATAGATTCCCAACCCGAGCGTCCAATTACACAAGGTACACCAATACAAATATCTTCATGATTGTATTCTCCTTCAAGGTAAACTGAACAAGGAATGATTCGTTTCTGATCGTTTAAAATACTATCTACCAAATAAGCAACTGAAGCACCAGGCGCATACCATGCCGATGTTCCTAATAATTTTGTAAGTGTAGCGCCTCCAACCATGGTATCGGCCGCAACTTGCTTAAGGGCGTCATCTTCTAAAAGTGAAGAAACCGGTATGCCGTTGTAGGATGCGAATCGAGTAAGTGGAATCATGGTAGTATCGCCGTGACCGCCAATAACCATACCGTGAATGTCGTTTGCAGGTTTATCTAGTGCAAGTGATAAGTATGTTTTAAAACGAGAACTGTCTAGTGCGCCACCCATTCCAATAATACGATTTTTCGGAAGACCTGTTTTCTTTAGGGTTAAATACGTCATGGTATCCATTGGATTTGACACTACAACAATGATTGCATCAGGAGAATTTGCTAAAATATTTTCAGCAACAGACTGAACTATACCCGCGTTGATTCCGATAAGCTCTTCTCGTGTCATTCCGGGTTTTCGAGGAATTCCGGATGTAATGACGACAACATCGCTGTTAGCAGTTTTGCTGTAATCACTTGTCGTTCCCACAATTTTAGTATTAAATCCAAGTGTAGTAGCAGTTTGCATCATGTCAAGGGCTTTACCCTCAGCAAAACCTTCTTTAATATCGAGCAAAACAACTTCACTCGCAATGCGTTGAGTAGCAATCGCATCTGCACAGGTAGCGCCTACATTACCGGCACCTACAATAGTAACTTTCATCTGTTTGTTTTTTTTGGTTGAGCAAAAATAAGGCTTGAGCGCTAATACTGAAAGGCTAGGCGTCAATATTCGCGTAGACGGCATTTTTTTCAATAAACTCACGTCGTGGAGGTACTTCATCACCCATAAGCATTGAAAAAATACGGTCTGCTTCTCCCCCATTATCAATGGTGACTTGACGCAAGGTTCTGAACTCTGGGTTCATTGTTGTATCCCATAACTGTTCTGCATTCATTTCACCAAGACCTTTATATCGTTGTACGGATGAACCTTGACCAAATTCTTGCATTAAACGATCGCGTTGGTCATCATTCCAAGCGTATTGCTTTTTGGCTCCTTTTTTCACCAAGTATAGCGGCGGAGTAGCAATATATACGTATCCATTTTCAATAAGTTCACGCATATATCGGAAAAAGAACGTCAAAATTAGCGTAGAAATATGACTACCATCCACATCAGCATCACACATAATTACGATTTTGTGATAGCGTAACTTTTCCATATTCAATGCTTTAGCATCTTCCTCAGTTCCTATAGTTACCCCTAAAGCCGTATAAATATTTCGAATCTCTTCGTTTTCAAAAACCTTGTGTTGCATGGCTTTTTCGACATTCAAAATTTTACCTCGCAATGGCAAAATAGCTTGAAAGTTACGGTCGCGACCTTGCTTTGCAGTTCCACCCGCAGAATCTCCCTCAACAAGGAACACCTCGCACTCATGAGGATCTTGAGAGGAGCAATCGGAAAGTTTTCCGGGTAATCCACCGCCACTCATAACGGTTTTACGCTGCACCATTTCACGCGCTTTTCGTGCTGCATGACGAGCCTGAGCTGCTAGAATTACTTTTTGGACAATAGATTTAGCGTCGTTCGGATGCTCTTCAAGATAATTTTCAAGCATTTCAGAAACAGATTGTGATACCGCTGCACTAACCTCACGATTACCTAATTTCGTTTTGGTTTGTCCTTCAAATTGAGGCTCGGCAACCTTTACCGAAACAATCGCAGTAAGCCCTTCGCGGAAATCATCTCCAGAAATTTCAAACTTTAGCTTGTCAAGCATTCCCGAGGCATCGGCATATTTTTTTAGTGTAGTAGTCAAACCACGTCTAAATCCTGAAAGGTGCGTTCCACCTTCGTGCGTATTAATATTGTTTACGTATGAATGAAGATTTTCGGTGAAAGACGTATTGTAAATCATAGCAACTTCCACAGGAATATCATTCTTTTCACCCTCCATAGAAATAACGTCTGCAGTAATTGGCTCACGATTGGCGTCTAAAAAACGAATAAATTCTTTGAGACCTTCTTCGGAATGAAACAACTCTGCTACAGATTCTCCCTTCTCATCTTTTTGTCTATGATCGGTTAATTGGATTTTAATACCCTTATTTAAGAAGGCTAACTCTCTCATACGGCTTGCAAGAGTTTCGTAGCTGTATTCTATTGTTTGGGTGAAAATGGAACGATCGGGTAGAAAAGTAACCACAGTACCTGTTTTGGATGCATCGCCCACAGTTTTAACAGGATATAAAGCTTTTCCTCGTTCATATTCTTGCTCCCAAACCTTTCCATCGCGATATACCGTAGCTTTTAACGCATCAGACAATGCATTCACACATGAAACACCAACTCCGTGAAGCCCTCCAGAAACTTTGTATGAGTCTTTATCGAACTTCCCGCCAGCACCAATCTTGGTCATCACCACCTCTAGAGCAGAAACGCCTTCTTTTTTGTGCATTCCAACTGGAATTCCACGCCCATTATCCTCTACAGTAATCGAATTGTCTTCATTTATTTGCACCGAAATAAGGTCGCAATGACCAGCAAGAGCCTCATCAATGGAATTATCTACTACTTCATAGACCAAATGGTGTAATCCACGGACACCTACGTCTCCAATGTACATGGAGGGACGCATACGTACGTGCTCCATTCCTTCTAATGCCTGTATGCTGTCTGCTGAATAATTTTGGTTGGGTTGATCACTCATATATGATATTTATGAATAAAAGGTATTCTTACAAATTTAAGTGAAAAGCCCCACTTTTATGTGTAAAGTGAGGCTTCTATTGCGTCAAGTTATTAACAAGTATGTGTTCAAAAAAAGAGGTTAATAAGCATCTACATGCACATTGCCAATAGCACGTCCAGAAGGTTCATTCATGTTTTGAAATGAAGCGTCCCAAGCCAATGCTGTTGGCGTACTACATGCTACCGATGGAACAGATGGAACTGTCAATGCAGCAGCAGCAGACGGGAAGTGTTCCTCAAAGATAGTACGGTAATAATATTCTTCTTTTGTTCTTGGTGGCTGCACTGGAAAGCGATGACTTACTTGCTGCATCTGCTTATCGGAAACTGCTTGTTCAACGACTTCCTTTAGGGAATCAATCCAACTGTATCCAACTCCGTCACTAAATTGCTCTTTTTGACGCCAAGCAACAGATTCAGGTAGCTCATATTCAAAAGCTTTACGCAATACCCATTTTTCCATTCGATCTGGCGTAATCATTTTATCCTTTGGATTGATACGCATAGCCACATCCATAAATTCTTTATCTAAAAATGGCACACGCCCCTCTATACCCCAAGCAGCGAGTGATTTGTTGGCACGTAAGCAATCGTATTGATAAAGCTTAGCTAGCTTGCGCACCGTTTCGTTATGAAACTCTTCGGCATTTGGAGCTTTATGAAAATACAAATACCCGCCAAATACCTCATCGGCACCTTCGCCCGAAAGCACCATTTTAATTCCCATGGATTTGATTACACGGGCTAGCAAGTACATAGGAGTTGAGGCACGAACAGTAGTTATATCATACGTTTCAAGGTGATAGATTACGTCTTTGATAGCATCAAGCCCTTCTTGCACGGTAAAGGTAACTTCGTGATGTACCGTACCAATTTTATCGGCAACTACTTGCGCAGCTGCCAAGTCTGGAGAACCCTCTAAACCAATAGAAAACGAATGTAGTTGTGGCCACCACGCCTCTTGTTTATCATCAGATTCTATACGGTTTTTTGCAAATTTTTTAGCCAATGCCGAAGTAATCGAAGAGTCCAGTCCTCCAGACAACAATACTCCATAAGGCACATCGCTCATCAATTGACGATGCACGGCTTCTTCTAATGCTTCACCTAAGTCTTCAATGCTCGTTGGATTATTTTTTACAGCTTCATAGTCTTCCCAATCTCTTGAATACCATTTTTGCGGAACTTCATCCTCTTCGGTCATGAAATGTCCTGGGGGAAAAACTTCAATCGTATGACACACCCCCTCAAGCGCTTTCAGTTCAGAAGCAAAATAGCGGGTTCCGCTTTGATCAAATCCATAATAGAGTGGTATAATACCCATGTGATCTCTCGCGGCCAAAAAACTTTTTTTAGATGCATCATACACAACAAAACCGAATATTCCATTTAATTCATCAATGAATTCGGCACCTTTTTGCTGATACAGGGCTAAAATCACCTCACAATCGGAACCTGTTTGAAAAGAATAATAAGGTGTAGTGGCTCGAAGTTCGCGGTGGTTATAAATTTCACCATTAGCAGCTAACACCAAATTTTTATCTGAGCTATAAAGCGGTTGACGCCCTGAAGTGGGATCCACTATGGCTAGGCGCTCATGAGCCAAAACAGCAAAATCATCGGCATGGATACCGCTCCAGTCTGGGCCGCGATGGCGAATTTTTTTTGACATTTCTAATAGCTGAGGACGAAGCTCATCTGATGATTGCTTAATATCTAAGGCACAAACAATTCCACACATAATTTAAAATTTGATGCAAATGTGCTTTTTTTATTTTTATTTTAAATCATGTTTTTGATTTTTAATTTAATTATTAATGTAAATTCGTTTATTCACACAAATACTTAAACTTTATTAATAAAAACAAGTGTGTTTTTATTGAACTCCTTAGAAAAACATACGTAAATTTATGGCAACTATGAGCTCGGCAATAATTACTCTTGAAAATGCGTCCATATATCAACACAAAAAGGCGATTTTGGAACGTGTATCTCTTAGTATTGATAAAGGTGCGTTTGTGTACTTTATAGGGCGAACTGGAAGCGGAAAGAGTAGTTTGATTCGAACTTTATACGCTGCTTTACCGGTAAAAGAGGGGGAAGTTCGTGTTTTTGATACTCCTCTTTCTACATTGAAGAAAAGACGGGTTCCTTTACTCCGAAGAAAGCTAGGGATTGTATTTCAAGACTTTAAACTTCTCCCCGACCGAAACACATATCAGAATCTTGCTTTTGTATTACACGCCACAGGCTGGAAGACCAAAACAGAGAGAGACAACCGAATTAAAGAAGTACTCTCACTTGTTGGATTGGAGGGAAAAGAGAAAAAATTTCCCCAAACGCTTTCGGGTGGTGAACAACAACGATTGTCTATTGCGCGTGCCTTATTGAATAATCCCAGTGTTTTACTTGCCGATGAACCAACTGGAAATCTAGATCCCATTACGCGCTGGGAAATCATGGAAGTGCTGCGAAATATTAACGCACAAGGCACTACCGTTCTTATGGCAACACACGATTTCGGCATCATCCAAAAATACCCTGGAAAAACCTTTAAGTGTGAAGACGGAAAAGTGACAGAGGTTGTAGTTAAGAGTTAGCCGACTCTATTAGACGCCTCCACTGTTCTTTAATATTTTCAAAAGAAAGATGGGCTACAGATTTTCTAGCATTATCCTTACAAGTAATATACAAAGCCTTGTTCTCATGCATTCGCGAAATAGCTATTGTTAACGCATGGCTGTTTCCGTTTTCTACAAGCAATCCATTTTTTTCATGCTGTATAATTTCAGAGGGGCCTGTTGGACAATCATATGATATAACTGGAGTGCCGCAAGCTAAAGCTTCAATAAGCACCATAGGAAAACCTTCAAATTCACTAGCCAAAATAAAAAACTGCGCATTGGCAAAGTAGTTGAATGGGTTTTGCTTAAAGCCAAGAAAACTTACCATGTGCTCGCAGTTGAGCGTACGAGAAAGCTTTTGAAGCTGGGGCTTAATAACGCCCTCCCCCAAAAGAACGAGACGTACACCTTCAGTTAGTAATTTTGATTTTGCATACGCCTTAATCACATGATTAAATCGTTTAACATTATCATCCATTCTTCCAACCGCCAACACAAAGGGATCATCGATTTCTATTGGCTTTTCTTTTTCAATGTCAATAATTTCAAAATCAACTGCATTTTTAATGACAACTTCGTTTGCGTATCCAAGTTTGTTTAATTTGGCAGAAATAGCTTCAGAAACAGACACCAATGCGTATGCTCTTTTGTAAAAATGTTGAAACAAAAACCAAGGCTTGGGAATATATTTGTTTATAAGTGGAAGATGAATTGTCAGAATACTGTTTTTCACATTGGAATAGATGAAAAAATGAAACATTAGTTCAATCCAAAAAATACGTCGTGATCTGAAATCAACTACAAAATCAAAATCCCCCGACTTAACAGATTTATAAAGCACTTTAAAAGATGAGAAAAGTGAAAAAAATGGGAGAAAAATATTTTTACTATGCCCCAAATACACATAATTTCCTTTAAAATTAAAATCTTTATTGGGGTAAGCGGCAAACAGGGTAACATCGTAACCTAAATCTGTTAGGAAAATAGAAGTCAACGATGAAACACGCTCAGCTCCTCCATTACCCAACGAAGGTGTTATTATTGCAATGCTTATTTTTGACATCAGGTATTAAAAATTGATTGGCTTGACAATATTATCCGTACACATTTTAACTTACAATAGCGAAAGATATATAAAAGATGCGTTAGATTCAGTTCTAAAACAAAAAACCAACTTTCCCTATGAAATTGTAATAGGTGACGATGCGTCAACAGACAATACATTTAGCATCATTCAAGCATATGCAAAAAAACACAACAACATCGATGCAAAACAAAATTCAGAAAACCTTGGCATACTTAAAAATTTTGTTGACACTCTAGATCGCTGTAATGGAAAATATGTATTTGATTTGGCAGGAGATGATTGGATTCATAATCCAACTGCACTACAAAAAATGGTAGATAAGCTTGAACAAAACCCCAACCTAGGATTCATCGATTCTGGATATGATGCCTTTTTTGAATATAGAAATAAAACAAAACGTTTTTACAATAAAAAAAATCTAAACACATCTACTTACAAAAATCATGTTCAAACCGTTGGTTCTCCAACTTTAGGATCTTGTTTCAGAAGAAGTGCATTGAAAAAATTTGTAGACTTTGATCTTTATATCAAAAAAGGTTTTAAAATAGAAGATTACCCTATTCTAGCAGACTTAACAGAAAACTCGTCATTTGATTTTATATATGAATCTTTAGTTACCTACAGAATTCATCAAGCATCCTACTCAAGTAACTTTCATGATTTTTTAGATTTAAAAATGTTTTTTGCAAAGAAGTATGGATACAGTAAAGACGCCATTTTAAGAATCACCGAAAACTATTTTGAAACGAAACTTGTTTATTCAAGCGTTCATTTTAATCCTAAAGAAGGAGAAATCGCTTTCAAAAACTTAAGCCAAAAAAGATTCATATACTATGTATATTACCTATCATCCCAACACAAACTGGCGCATAAAGCTTTAAAAGCTCTAAGAAATTTTCGTCTTTAATTTAAACTCTTCCCAATCTCGAATATAATCTTCCTCATCAAACTCTTCAGAAGCTAATACTAAGCAAACTGCACCAGCTGAGAAGTTACGTAATTCGCGCCATGTCATTGTTGGTATCAACACTCCTCGTGTAGGATTGTGCAGCATAACTGTTTTTTCAATAATACCATCTTTTAACACAAGTTCAAAACTTCCGCTAAGTGGGACAATAAGTTGAAGTAAATCTTTGTGTGCATGTCCACCGCGTCTACTACCGCTTGGCACATCATACAAATAATACACTCTTTTGATTTCAAAGGGCAACTTACTGTTTTCCAAAACAGCCAAATTCCCTCTAGGATCATTAATGCTCGGTATATCAATCCACTTTATTTCCACTTATATAACTAGTTTTTTACGCAGCAAAAGTACAACCAATGCTAGACATCCCATATATCTTACGGCATTTGCCATTACCACTCCCTCAATTCCAAAATCTTCAATCCAATGGTGACTGAATATAATTAATACAGAAAAAGAAAATAACTCTACTAGTACATATTCCTTAACCAACTTCTTCGCAACAAGAAAATAACCGAATACAAGGAAAATGACACGAAACCAATCGGCGGTAAGTTGCCACTTAAATAATGTAGTTATCGAAATAAACTCAACAGAATAAAGTAATTTGGTTATAGGTACACGAAGAACGTAAACAAAAACTAACCCCAAGGTTACAAAGGGCAGCAGAATTTTCAAAATTTGTTTGGTTTCTCTGAACAGATTGAAAGATGGGATATTTTCGGAAAATCGGGGTAAAACGTAGAGTGAAAAAATGGCAGAGATAAAAACAAAATAGTTCGATGATATCGTATTCATTGCAGTCCAAAGCCCAGCAGCATTCAAATTAATTTTAGATGAAATCAACCCTCTCAAATACAGCTCTACAACATGGACCAAACCAATAGCCAAAAGTGACATAAATATGTAGGGAGAAAGAGATTTTAGTCTGGAAAGATCTAAACGGAATCCACTAAAAAAAGAAATCTCCACTAAATATTTTCTAATACGAATAAAGAAAAACATAAACCCAATGATAGGACGGAAAAGCAACGAAATCAATGCTCCTATCAATCCATAGAAATACAGAAGCATAATCATTAAAACAGCTGAAAATAAAGCGGTTAACAGCTGAGCATTAGAAACTGATTGAAATGACTTTTTTCCACTTAAAAAAGCCTCAATAAGCAATAACAACCCCATAAAAGGAAGGGTAAATACCACGGCTTGAATTAATGCTCCATAGCTAGGGTCTATATATAACTGCAGACTTATCCACTCGTGTTTTGCAAACACAAATATTCCGATGAGAATAGATGCGCCTATAAAAAGTGTAATGGTAGTATTTATTAGAGATCGCAAGTCGCTATTTGTATCAGATGCCGATACTTGAGCAATAATACCGTTTTGTGCACCAACAGATGATAAAGTACTTAAAACTTCAATGAAATTACGCAAGTTTGCGAGTATAGCTAATCCCGAAGCACCCAAAAAAACCGCGATAACTTTTTGAGAACCCAATCCTACCGCCAAGCGTAAAACACCTGCAACTCCAGTGTAGCCAATCACTCGAAAAAGTACATTGTTTTGTAAGCGCTGGTTTATACTCATTAATATGAATTTAGAACATCTATTATATGCTGAACTTCATTTTCATTTAGACTTGGATATAAAGGAATGCTGATCACTTCACTGTGATATTTTTCAGTTATAGGGAAACTCAACTGATTATATTCAGAAAGAGCCTTTTGTTTATGTGGTGGGACAGGATAGTGAACTAAACTACCCACTCCTTTTGTAGTCAAGAATTCCATAAAATCGTTTCGATTGGCAACACGAACAACAAATAAGTGAAAAACGTGTGATCCATCTAACTTACAAGTGGGAAGCAAAACTTTTGAGTTATTTATCTCCGCAAGGTAGCGGGAAGCAATAGCAATACGACGTTTACACGCTTTAGCATAGTTTGCTAATTTAAGCGTTAAAAATCGAGCTTGTAATGCATCTAATCGCATATTAAACCCTACTTTTTCATGTACGTACTTTTTTGAAGATCCATAATTTTGTAATGTTTTAATTTCTTTAGCTAGTAATTCATTGTTAGTAGTAACTGCGCCAGCATCACCCAGTGCTCCTATGTTTTTAGTAGGATAAAAACTAAAAGCGGCTGCATCGCCAACAGCTCCCGCCTTAGAGCCACCTTTAGAAATAGCTCCATGAGCTTGCGCAGCGTCTTCAATAAGTAAAATTCCATGCTTTTTTGCATAGACTCTAAACAAATTAACATCGACTAGCTGTCCATAAAGATGTACAACCAAACAAGCTTTAACATTAGGAGTGGTAAGTTGTTCTGCTTGTTTCACATCCATGTTAAACGAACCATCACCTGGTTCCACAAAAACAGGTTTGAGTCCGGCTTGGATAACAGCTAAAACAGAAGCAATATAGGTATGGGCAGGCACCAACACCTCATCTCCTTCATGAAGCTGACCAAGTGATTTATAGGCCTCAAAAATCAGTCGTAACGCATCTAACCCATTACTAGTGGCAACACAATAATTAGAACCGCAAAAAGCGGCATATTTCTGTTCAAAATTCCTCACAGCATCACCCAAAATATACTGACCACTTTCCATAAAATGAGATAACTGATCAGCAAAATCATCTGAATAGACCTTGTTTTCTGCTTTGATATTAAAAAAGGGAATCATCTCAACCTGTTTTCAAGAAATGTAACATTTTTTGTTTCGAAGGAATAAAATGTTTGTACATCATTATGCACCCTGAAACTTTCTTTCCAATATAACAATCCTTTATTTAAACGACTCCCAGCCTCTTCAGAAGACGTCCCAAAGCTAAATACTTTCTTGGGGTTATATTTTTTTATAACAAAATCAAGAAGCAAGTCTAAGGAGCCGTCATCCCTATTTTCATCTCCAGCACTGTATTGTGCATGTACCACATCACGATGGATAAAAAGGACAACTCCTGCGCGAAGAATATTTTTTTGATAGGCACCATAGAAACATATTTGGTTTTGTAATTGAGCTGCTAGGTGTTCCATTTCTTCAATAGTATGAACTGGAGATACCCCAAATCGTTTTTGAAGATTTGGAACCAAAATTTGATTCCAAAACTCGGAATATGCATCTGTTTTTCGAATTTTTATGTCAGCAGCTAGCGCATTTTTCACATGCCGAATTCTGTTACGGTTTGGCTTTTTGTAATGCGTTTTTGGAATGTATGAATAGATATCTATTCGAAAACATACTCCCTTCAACCATTGAAAAATTAGATCATTTGAACTATCGGTTGAATAACACCTCGGAATACTTTTGACATGAACATTTGAAATACCATTTTTAAATAAAAAAAGAAAAACCTCATGATATACTTTTAATCTTGTCTCAAATAAGGTTTTAGAATTAAATTGTATTCCTCCGTAACTTAATCCTTGATGGGAGTGTAAAACACCATTTTGACTAATGTTAGCTGGAAGAATAGCAATTAACTTTTTTTCCAAATAAATCATCAATGAATAATCCTGAAAACGATCACTATGGTATTCCATAAAATCGCGGTAAAAAAGAATACTATGAGCTTGTGAAGAGGTTACAAAATTATCCCACGACTTCTTTTGTGATGCGCTGTACCGTTGAACGTAAACTTTTTTCATTCACTACTAAAACGCAAACTTACTAAAATAATTACCCGAGCTGCTTTGAACGTCGTTTTCGTTCGTTCTCGTCAAGGTAAATTTTTCGCAAGCGCAACGAATTCGGAGTAACTTCTACATAT
>JAYPBW010000023.1:0-1156 GCA_038124405.1 Flavobacteriaceae bacterium
CCCCAAAAGTAGAGGTTAAATTGCCCAATAAAAAAGCAATAACACGGTACGAAATTCAAGCAGATGATGCTTTTGTAACCGAACAGCTTGAACGACTACAAAAGCAATACGGTTCGCTTCAGCCAACAGAAAAAATTTCTAAGGCAACCGAACTTACGTTAGGTGTAGTTTTTGATGGTGCTGAGGACAACAAAAGCGCCACTTTTTCCATAGAAGAATTGAAAAGTAAAAAAGCAATTACCGCTTTTAAAAAAGCTACTCTTGGAGATGTTATTTCACTAACTTCTAAAGGGCTTTTTAAAGAAGAACATGTGCTACGTCGTGTTTTGGGAACAGTTCCTGAAAAAACAACAGAAGTGTCATTCACACTTCAAGAGCGCAACAATCGTATTCTAGCAGATTTAGACCAAGAGTTTTTTGACAAGGTGTTTGGAAAAGACACTGTTAAATCGGCGACAGCATGTAAGGATAAACTTAAAGAAGATGCAAACGGGCATTTTGAAGCACAATCCAATCAAAAGTTTGTTAATGACATGACGGAATATTTGATTGATAACACCAAATTTTCATTGCCAGATGCGTTTTTGAAAAAGTGGATGCAAACTGCAGGAGAAAACCCTATATCGGCAGAAGAGGCTGAGGCAGAATATGCAAAGTCTGAACGTGGGTTGCGCTATCAACTTATCGAGTCAAACCTCATTCAAGAACATAATCTTCAAATTACAAGAGAAGAAATAGAAACATATGCTAAAGATTTACTCAAAAAGCAAATGGTGCAATTTGGTCGTACTGACGTTAAAGACGATGAGTTAAACGATATTGCCAATAGAATTTTGGGTAATCAAGATGAGGTTAAACGTATTTCAGACCAAGTGATGAGTGAAAAAATGCGTCAGCTATTTTTAGAAAAAGGAAATATTAAGGTAAAAAAAGTATCTTACGATGCCTTTATTAAAGAGGCGTACAAAAAATAATCGCTATATTTAACATACACATTACGCTATGGATTACGGCAAAGAATTTAAAAAATATGCAACGAAACATCACGGTATAAATTCACTTTACTACGATGAAATTGTAAGTAGTTTGACTCCTTACATTATTGAAGAACGCCAATTAAATGTAGCACAAATGGATGTGTTTTCTCGTTTAATGA
>JAYPBW010000023.1:1166-1563 GCA_038124405.1 Flavobacteriaceae bacterium
ATCGTATTATTTTTTTGGGAACAGCCATAAATGATAGTGTTGCCAACATCATACAAGCGCAATTACTTTTCTTGGAAAGCACAGACAAGAGTAAAGACATTCAGATTTATATAAATTCTCCTGGCGGAAGTGTATATGCCGGATTAGGAATATACGACACCATGCAGTTCATCAATCCCGATGTGGCTACTATTTGTACAGGTATTGCGGCGTCTATGGGTGCCGTACTTTTGTGTGCTGGACAAGAAGGTAAACGTTCTGGTTTACCGCATTCTCGTGTGATGATCCACCAACCACTTGGTGGCGCACAAGGTCAAGCATCTGATATTGAAATTACAGCTCGCGAAATTCTTAAACTTAAGAATGAGTTGTACGAAATTATCGCCAAGCACAGTAA
>JAYPBW010000023.1:1621-14932 GCA_038124405.1 Flavobacteriaceae bacterium
TGAAAGCTCCAGAAGCCAAGGAGTATGGTATGATTGATGAGGTTTTGACAAAAAACTAACCAAATGGAAGAGCTGAGCTGTTCGTTTTGTGGGCGCAAGAAGGCCGAAACCAAATTATTGGTGGCCGGACTTAACGCACACATATGTGAACGCTGTGTGGACCAAGCAATAGGCATAATTCAAGAAGAAAAAACACATCTTGAAAAAGCACCAACCTCACAAGACATTCTGCTAAAAAAACCCAAACAAATCAAGGCATTCTTAGATGAGTATGTTATTGGTCAAGAGCAGGCAAAAAAAGTCCTTTCGGTAGCTGTTTACAATCACTATAAAAGGTTAATTCAAACTGACGACACGATTGATGTTGAATTGCAAAAAAGTAATATTATTATTGCTGGACAGACTGGCACAGGAAAAACATTATTAGCCAAGACTATTGCTAAAATGTTACAAGTGCCACTTGCTATTGTAGATGCTACGGTGCTTACAGAAGCTGGCTACGTGGGAGAAGATGTAGAAAGTATTTTAACGCGATTGTTACAAGCCGCTGATTATGATCAGCAAAAAGCTGAAAAAGGAATCGTTTTTATTGATGAAATTGATAAGATCGCACGTAAAAGTGACAACCCTTCCATTACTCGCGATGTTTCGGGTGAAGGTGTGCAACAGGCATTACTTAAACTTTTAGAAGGAACAGTAGTAAACGTACCACCTAAGGGTGGACGCAAGCATCCCGATCAGAAATTTGTAGAAATTAACACTGAGCATATTTTATTTATTGCGGGTGGAGCGTTTGATGGTATTGAGCGGCACATTGCGAAGCGTATGAATATGCAAGCGGTTGGCTATAGCACTTCTGTAAAACGTACCACAGTTTCTGAGGATGAATTACTTGCTCACATAACGCCATCTGATCTTAAAGATTTTGGTCTTATTCCTGAAATTATTGGACGATTGCCTGTGCTGACACACATGAATCAGCTTAGTAAAGAGGCGTTGCGTGCTATATTGACAGAGCCCAAAAACGCATTGACAAAGCAATACGAACATTTATTTTTATTAGATGAAATAAAGCTAACATTTGCTTCCGAAGCGTTAGACTATATTGTGGAGCAAGCCGTACACTATGCATTGGGTGCTCGCGGACTTCGATCTTTATGTGAAGCCATTCTTACCGATGCCATGTTTGAGCTGCCCGGAACAAATACCACATCCTTGAAGGTGACTAAGCGTTATGCCGAAAATAAATTGAAAGGAGTAGCACTAAGCCAGCTTAAAGCGGCGTCCTAGGACGTTGTAATATTTTTTATACTTTAACCACTGCAAGCCCTAAAAAAATGAACTTCCTTTTTCCTACAAAGGCATTACCTCATTTTTATTTTAGAGATTGTGTTTTATAAACTATTCTTAATTCATACATTATGAAAAAAGCCCTATTTCTTTTAGCCACATTGGCTATTGTTTCGTGCCAAAAATCTACTGTTGACTTCGCTGTTGTTAGGGTTAAAACTTATCTTGGGAAATATTTATGGTATAATTTTAACTGGTATTTAGGGGTAAAAACTTATATCTCTAACAATTCCTCCAAATATTCTCTGTTGTTAGATAAGCGTGGCACCTTGTGCTGTCCGCCAATTTTACCTTTTTTCTTGAGCCATTTGTAAAAGGTTTTGGGAGTTGCCACATGCAGTTTTAGAGGCATTAGCGTGATGTTTTTATAGCGTTTTGCCTCATAGTCTGAGTTTATGGATTGCAGTGCTACGTCTAAATCTTTAGCAAACATTTCAATTTCTTTGGGAGGTGTTTTAAATTCAATGAGCCACTCATGTCCGCCCTTTTCAGTTCCTTCCATAAAAATAGGCGCAGCGGTGTAGTCTACTGCCTGAACACAGTGTTTTTGGCAAACGGTTTCTAGGGCGGTATCGGCATTTTCAACAACCAACTCCTCTCCAAAAACATTTATAAAATGTTTGGTTCTGCCGGTAATTTTAAATCGGTATGGTGTTATGGAAGTGAAACGAATGGTGTCGCCAATATGATAACGCCATAGCCCTGCGTTAGTTGAAATGATCACAGCATACTGCACCCCCGTCTCCACTTCGGAAAGCGGAATGACCTTTTCATTTTTTGTTCCGTATGTGGTCATCGGAATGAACTCATAAAAAATCCCATAGTCAAGCATCAGCAAAAGCTCATCAGAATCTAGGCGGTCTTGTACTCCAAAAAACCCTTCAGAGGCATTGTACAACTCCACATAATGCATGTTGTTGGTAGGAAATAATGTTTTGTACTGTTCTTTGTAAGGTAAAAAGTTTACACCGCCATGAAAATATACTTCCATATTGGGCCACACATCCAAAATGGTTTGGCCTCCAGTTTCTGTAAGCACTTTTTGCAGTAGTACTAACATCCACGAGGGTACGCCTGCCATGCTCCGAATGTCTTCTCGAATGGTTTCTTTAACAATGGCTTCCATTTTAGATTCCCATTCTGCCATCAAAGACACTTTTTGGCTAGGCGAACTTACCAACTCTGCCCATAAAGGAAGGTTGTCTATCATAATCGCCGACAAGTCACCAAAATAGGTGTTGTTTTCTTCGTATAGGGCTTTGCTTCCTCCGAGGCGTAATGCTTTTCCTTGAAACAATGTTGAGTTTTCATTATTGACAAAATACAAGCTAAGCATATCTTTACCGCCCTTAAAATGACAGTCTTCTAAAGATTCATTAGAAATAGGAATAAACTTGCTTTTTGCATTAGTTGTACCGCTCGATTTTGCATACCATTTTATGGGTGTAGGCCAAAAAATATTTTGCTCGCCTTTACGCGAACGTTCAATCATGGGTACAATTTCTTCATAAGTGCGCACCGGGACACGGTTAGCAAAATCTTCGTAGCGCTGTATGTCAGCAAATCCATATTGTTTTCCAACTTCTGTATTTTTAGCTGTTTGAAGCAACTTCGTTAATTCTTCATGCTGCACTTCGTTAGGATATTTGATAAATAATTCAATATCATGAACCCGCTTTTTGAGCAGCCAAGACACAACGGTATGCAATAGTGGTATTGCCATTTTGGGTATATTGCCAAACGAAAATACAAATTATGTTTCAAGGTGTACTGACCAAAATGAAAACGGAGTGGCATGCGCCAATTAACTATTATCTTATTTTTCAGGATTCTTTTTTATGTGTGAATACATTGCTCCAGAAAAAAATTCAAATTTCACTTGTTGGCTATCAGTGTTTGAATTGCTATGAGGAAAAAAAAATTTACCGACAAGGGTTTTGTCAGTCTTGTTTTTTTGAAACACCTAGTGCAGGAGAATGGATTATGAAACCCGAGCTTAGTAAAGCGCATTTGGGTATTGAAGACCGAGATTTGGCATTTGAACAGCAAGTTCAGCTACAACCACACATCGTTTATTTTGCAGTGTCTAGCGGGTTAAAAGTAGGCGTAACCCGAAAAACGCAAGTTCCCACACGATGGATAGATCAAGGGGCTCATCAAGCACTACCTATTGTAGAGGTGCCCAACAGATATTTAGCTGGAATTACAGAAGTAGCACTAAAAGACTTTTATAACGATAAAACAAACTGGCGGATAATGCTTCAAAACAAAGGAGAACCATTAGACTTAGTTGCTGAGAGAGAGTTATGTGTGTCAAAACTGCCTGCTGAGGTACAACCTTACGTAGTTTCAGATAAGTCGATTGAAGTAACCTATCCTGTTGATCATTTCCCAGAAAAGGTGAAAAGCTTAACGTTGTCAAAAACACCAAATTTTA
This sequence comes from Flavobacteriaceae bacterium, assembly GCA_038124405.1. Classification (GTDB taxonomy): domain Bacteria; phylum Bacteroidota; class Bacteroidia; order Flavobacteriales; family Flavobacteriaceae; genus UBA7446. The sequence continues at coordinate 5,409 of JAYPBW010000023.1, forward strand.
CGGCAGTGCTCAAAGGAATAAAAGGACAGTATTGGATTTTTGAGGACAATACCGTTTGGAATGTGCGTGGACACGAAGGACATGTGGTAAATATTGCGGTTGATTAACCCTCAAATGTCTTTTTAGAATCTGCCACAAGCCTATTTATTTCGTCCAATTCTTTTTTGGTTAAATGTCGCCATTTTCCAATTCCAACGTCCAACGAAACATTCATTATCCGTACTCGTTTTAGTGTCACTACTTTATAGTCTAAGTATTCACACATTCTCCTAATTTGCCTATTTAGCCCCTGAGTAAGAATAATTTTAAATGCTTTTTTGTGTGTTTGTGTCACGCTACACGGACGAGTTACGGTATCTAAAATGGGAACTCCTTTACTCATTTTAGCAACAAATTCTTTGGTAATGGATTTGTTTACAGTAACCAAATATTCTTTTTCATGATGATTTCTAGCACGAAGAATTTTATTTACAATATCACCATCATTAGTTAAAAAAATCAACCCTTCAGAAGGTTTGTCAAGTCTTCCAATAGGGAAAATACGAGTAGGATAATTGATATAATCAATGATGTTATTTTTTTCAAACCGTGTGTCTGTAGTGCATACAATTCCCACAGGCTTATTGAAGGCAATATAAACGGGTTGATCCGCTTTTTTATTTACTACAGTCCCGTCAACAGCTATCTCGTCTTGAGGCGTAACTTTAAACCCCATGACCACAGGTGTTCCATTTACCGTTATGCGCCCTTGTTCTATGAGTTTATCGGCAGCACGCCTAGAGCAATATCCCAATTCGCTGAGGTATTTATTTAGCCTGACCGCAGTTTTTGAATCCATATTATAATCGGATTTCTTGGCCAATTTCGAGTTTGAAACGGCGTCTTATAATCCCAACAAAAAGGTATAAAAATGGTGTATCAAAAGCTGCAACTAAAATCTTAAATAGAACGCTAGATACCACCAGACCCCAGAAAATATCCCATGGTAGTAGCTTAAATGAACAAAGAAGTAAAATTACGGTAGTAGAATCTATAATTTGAGATGCAAAAGTGGAGAAGTTGTTTCGCAACCACAGATGCTTTCCATCAGTTAGGTTTTTCCAAAAGTGATAAATGCGAATATCAACAAATTGAGCAGACAAATAAGCTATCATAGAAGCTAATACAGCAAGTGGTGACATAGCAAAAACCTTTTGAAACGTAGAGTCATCTATCGGCGAGGTTTCCATTGCTGGTACTTGCCCAGCAACTAATAGAATACCTATGGAAAAGAACGAAGCAAAAATACCTGCAACCACCACTTGATTGGCACTTTTTTTCCCAAAAATTTCAGATATTATATCCGTAATAAGAAAGGTTATGGGATAGGGTAGAATTCCGACAGACAATTCAAAAAGATTAAAACCAAGAACTTCCCAATCAAAAGGATACCAATAAAAAAACTTTTGAAATATGAGATTCGACACCACAAGCGAAGTGATGAAAAGTGCCGCTAAATACAGGTACAACCTCCGTGCCGATTCCGATGCCTGCATTTAATCTACGTTAAGAGTGAAGGGTAGGCGTGCTTGAATGTGGTTTGCGGGGTGCTTCAAAACTTTAGCATTATTAAGCCATAATCCAAGTTCGGGTGGCAGCTGCTGTTTGATGCCGCCAAAAGGTCCACTAAACAATTCTGTTAATAGACTTTCTATATCGTCATCGTATTTTGGATAAATCGTGGTTTTGTAGTCATCTATCTCTGCAAGTGCAGCAGCGCGATCCAAAGCAGTTTCTAGTCCGCCCAGATGATCTACTAGCCCAATTTCTTTTGCTTCTATACCAGACCATACACGTCCTTGCGCAATTTCATGAACTGCTTCTTTACTCATATTTCTACCCTTAGCAACTCGTTTCAAAAAAGTTTGATATACTTGATTGATGCCTACTTTAATCTCTTCACGTGTGGCATTACTCAACGGCTCGAATGGTGAATACATCATAGCACGCTTGTTTGTAGTTACTTGCTCAGCATTAATACCCCATCTGTTTGCCAAACGATTTACATTGGGCAATACCCCCCAGACGCCTATAGAACCCGTTATTGTTGTTGGTGTTGCCACTATTTCGTGGGCATTTGCAGCAATATAGTAGCCTCCAGATGCGGCAACATTACCCATAGAAACCACCACTTTTTTTGTTTTTTTCAAATGCTCCAACTCTTCCCAAATGAGTTCAGAAGCCAGGGCACTTCCTCCAGGAGAATTTACACGAAGTACAACAGCCTTGATGTTCTTTTTCTTGCCAATTTTTTTCAAAGCCTTAATTACTTTTTCTTGCCCGATTACCTGAGTACTTCCTTCGCCATAAATGATTTCTCCTTGTGCATAGACAATGGCTATTCGGTTAGGACCTTTTCCTTTTCTGCCACTGGAAATACTCGCATAGTCTATGAAATTTAAAAACTCAACATCGCTGTCATGGACACGCTCGCTGATCTTTTCTTTATATGCACGACGCGTAGTTGTTCCATCAACTAACGAAGACTTTACCGCTTTGTCAGCAGTTAGTCCTGATATATTGTCGGCATGCGTGTCTAATTCTTTTGTTGTCATGCCGCGGCTACGAGAAACATCAACAAGAATTTCGTCCCATATATGATCCATAAATGACTGAATTTGCTCTCTATTTTCTTTACTCATGTAATTGTCAAGGTAAGGCTCTACAGCACTTTTGTATTTCCCGTTGCGAATGACTTCCATGGTAATGCCCGATTTTTCTTGAGCCGACTTGTAGTAAAGCACTTCGGCACTAAGTCCACGAAAATCTACAAGACCCTCTGGATGAACAAAAACAGAGTCGGCAACTGAAGCCAGTACATAATCAGATTGACCATAGTAGTCGGCATAGGCATATATGAATTTGCCACTTTCTTTAAATTTTTCTAATGCATCACGAACAGTTGAGATGTTCGAAATACCACCAAGGGCACTCATGTTTTGAATACTAATTCCAGATATACGGTCATCTTCCGCAGCTTGTTCAATAGCTGGAAGAATAGAATTTAATCCATAGGCTTCGGGATCTATTTCAAGAGCACTTGAGAAGGAGAAAGATTGCGGTTCTCTATCTTGAATAGGGGCATTTATATTCAACACCAAAACAGTATTGTTTTTTACTTCAATGGCTCCGCTGTCTTCCTCTAGAACGGCGACTGATCCTGCAACAAAAACAAGCATGAACACAAATAAAAGACCTAAAGCTAAAAATGTACCCAAGGCTGAACTAATAAGATTTTTGAAAAAACGCATAACAGATAGTGTAAAAATCAAATATACAGGTTTCCCAATTCTTTTCCCCATTTTTGCGTTATGGCAACAGCATACATATCAATAGGCAGCAACCTTGGAAACAGGCACGAATTTTTACAACAAGGTTTAAATTCTTGCGCTCAACACATTGGTAATGTTCAGGCCATATCAAGTGTGGTAGAAACTCCCGCATTGGGATTTGATGGACATCCGTTTTTAAACGCATGCTTTTCAATTGAAACGGACTTGTCTCCTTCGCAGTTGATGGAACACTTATTGACCATCGAGAAACAACACGGCAGAACCCGAAACAATTCAGAAAGTTATCAAAATAGAACACTTGACTTGGACCTATTGTTTTTTGATGACTTGGTGCTTCAAGACTCAAACTCGATAGTGCCACACCCTAAATTGACCGAACGCAGATTTGTTTTGCAACCTTTGGCTGAGATAGCAGCCAATAAAGTGCATCCTGAAGTTCAAAAAACAGTAAGTGTACTTTTGGATTCTTGCCAAGACAAGACATCACTTGCGGAAACGGCTCAGTCACTACTTCATCCAATGTATACACATTTATCCAAGTACGATTTTATTTGTGTTGAAGGAATTATTGGTTGTGGAAAAACAACACTTACCAACGCGCTTGCCCAATCTATGGGATACAAAATTTTGAATGAGCGATTTGATGATAATCCATTTTTACCAAAATTTTACAGAGAACCCGAGCGTTACGCCTTCCCTTTAGAGCTTTCGTTTTTGGCAGATCGATTCAAACAGATAAATGAAGAATCTGAGCAGCTAGATTTATTTCAGTCTGGAGTGATAGCAGATTATCATATTAGCAAGTCGCTTGTTTTTGCGAAAAACACGCTTAATGAAGACGAATATCCTTTATTTAAACAGTTGTACGAAATTATGTATCGCAGCGCGAATCAGCCTAGTCTTTGTGTTTATTTACGCCAAACACCTAAACGCGCCAAAGCAAATATTAAAAAAAGAGGCAGGAGTTACGAGCAAAATATTGAACTTGAATACCTAGAAAAGCTAGCCAACGGCTCTGACCAACATATGCCTTACATGAAAAATCAAATGAAGGTAGTTGAAGTAGATATTTCTGGTTTAGATTTTGTTTTAAACTATGAAGATTTAGAACAATTGCTCTATGAAGTTAATCTTCAGTTGGACGTAAATACGTGAAGAAATGCCATAGTGCAATTCCAGCAGATGTAGCTACATTTAATGAATGTTTTGTTCCCAATTGTGGAATTTCTACAGCAGAATTACATGCCTCAATAACTTCTTGAGATACACCATGAACTTCGTTTCCCAAAACCAATACGGCAGTCTGATGCGTTTTGGGCGAAAGTGTATTCAGCATTTCTGCCCCTTTAATTTGTTCTACGGCATAGCAGTGCGCGCCTAGTTGGCGTTGCTCTTTAACGGCATCAACTGCTGATTTTACATAGCGCCATGCTACACTCCCGGTAGCGCCCAAAGCTGTTTTATAAATGTCTTTGTGTGGAGGAGTTGGGGTAATACCACATAGAATGATTTCCTGAATACGGAATGCATCCGCAGTGCGAAAAATCGCACCCACATTGTTTCTACTTCTGATGTTATCTAAAAGTAAAACTATTTTCGATTTGGGAGCTGATTTAAAAGCGGCTACTTCCAATCGATTGAGCTCATCCATGGTCCATTTACGCATGTGGCAAATGTACGGAATGTGTTTGGCTAAAAATGGTAAATTAGCCAGAACTAAATCCACGCTTTGTCCGCAAAAAAAATAGCCAAAGAAACACCCTTGATGAAGCAATACAACCAAATCAAGGTTAAGTATCCCGATGCTATATTGCTTTTTCGTGTAGGCGACTTTTATGAAACTTTTGGCCAAGACGCAGTTAAGGCAGCTCGAATCCTTGGCATATTGCTCACCAAACGTGGCGCGGGCAGCACTAGTGAAACGGAGCTAGCAGGATTTCCCCATCATTCTTTACACACCTATCTTCCAAAACTGGTGCGTGCAGGACAGCGCGTAGCCATTTGCGATCAACTTGAAGATCCTAAGCTGACAAAAAAAATTGTGAAAAGAGGCGTAACAGAACTGGTCACTCCAGGAGTTGCACTAAACGACGGTGTGCTAGAAGAAAAAAGTAACAATTTTTTGGGGGCTTTGTACATGCAGCACAACACACTTGGCTTGGCATATGTAGATATTTCAACAGGTGAATTTCAGTGGGCAGAAGGAACAGTTGCTCAAATAAGCACGCTTTTACAACAGCTGGAAGTAAAAGAATTATTGATTTGTAAGCCACAGCGTAAATCTATTGTGGGAATTCTCGGTGAAAGTCTTCCGTTTTTTATGCTTGAAGATTGGGTATTTCAAAGTGAATATGCATCCGAAAAATTAAAACTCCACTTTGATGTTAAGACCCTTAAGGGATTTGGCTTTGATGGTGCTGATTTAGGATTGATTGCCTCGGGAGTTGTGTTGCATTATCTGTTGGAAACCGAACACGCTAAGCTCGGTCATTTGGCACATCTCAAACGTCACCATCCAAATCAACACGTATGGATGGACCGATTCACTATTCGGAATTTGGAACTTATTTCGCCTAACGCTCCAGAAGCTATAACACTTTTGGACGTTGTTGACCATACCGCTACTGCGATGGGTGGCCGCTTGTTAAGAAGATGGATCACGGCTCCGCTCACAGATATTGAATATATCAATCAGCGACTAGATTGCGTGACGTTTTTCACAGAAAACAATCCACTACTCGAGCAGGTGCGTTCGTGTTTAAAGCAAATGAGCGATGTGGAACGCTTGGTGGCAAAAATTGCCACAGGAAGAATCAATCCAAAAGAAGTAAATGCATTAAAATTTGCATTATCGCAAGTAACCAAACTCACAGCTCTACTCGCCAAAGCAGAACCTATAAAGCCTCTGTTAACGCCCATTGAAGACAGCTCTGAATTGCAGTCACATATTGCCAAGTGGTTAGATCAAGACGCGCCAACACAATTAGGCAAGGGCAGAACGATTGCTTCTCAGATTTCCTCAGAACTTGATGAACTGCGAGGTCTTGCACAAGGAGGCAGAGATACCTTAGATGCGATGCTGGAACGCGAAACAGAACGTACCGGAATACCATCACTAAAAATTGCTTTTAATAATGTGTTTGGATATTACATAGAAGTACGAAACTTACACAAAGACAAAGTACCTGAAGAATGGGTACGAAAGCAGACACTTGTAAATGCAGAACGGTACATCACAGAAGAATTAAAGTCTTATGAATCTAAAATTTTAGGTGCCGAAGAACGTATAGCTGTTTTAGAGCAACAGCTTTTTTCAGCGTTAGTGCAGCACTTGATTCCGTATGTACAACCACTTCAAACTACAGCACGCAGTGTTGCCCAATTGGATGTACTTAGTGGATTTGCTGTATTGTCAGCAAAGCATAAGTATTGTAAACCTGAGTTTCTTTCTAACCCTTCGTTAGAAATTATTCAAGGAAGACACCCTGTTATCGAACAGCAACTCCCACACGAAAGCCCTTACATTCCAAATGATGTTTTTTTGGATAATGACGAACAACAAATCATAATGATTACTGGGCCAAATATGTCAGGAAAATCTGCGATTTTGCGTCAAACGGCACTTATTGTATTGCTGGCTCAAATGGGGAGTTATGTTCCCGCCAAAGAAGTGCGATTGGGTGTAGTAGATAAACTTTTCACACGGGTTGGCGCAAATGATAATATTTCAAAAGGCGAGTCTACGTTTATGGTTGAGATGCACGAAACGGCAGCCATTATGAATAATATTTCGGAACGTAGTTTGATTTTATTAGACGAAATAGGACGAGGCACAAGTACATATGATGGGATTTCAATTGCTTGGGCATTGGCTGAATATGTTCATGAACATCCCACAAAGCCTAAAACACTTTTTGCTACGCATTATCATGAGCTAAATGCCATGTCAGAGCAGTTTGAGCGAATCAAAAATTACAACGTATCGGTGCAAGAAGTAGCCGATGACGTATTGTTTTTACGGAAGTTAGTTCCAGGTGGAAGTGCACATAGCTTTGGAATTCATGTGGCAAAGATGGCAGGAATGCCACAATGGATTTTACAACGTGCCAAACAAATGCTTCAGCAATTGGAAATGACGCGTCATGCCAGTGAAACGGGAGAACAACCTATGCAGCTGAGTATGTTCCAGTTAGATGATCCACTTTTGGAGGATGTACGCAAACAAATTTTAGCATTGAATATTGATGAACTCACACCTGTGGAGGCATTAATGCAACTCAATGAGTTAAAACGAAAACTAGGAAAATAGTTTTGCGCAGAAAACAGAGATTTTCATACATTTGCGTTCCAATTGCGAAAGTAGCTCAGGGGTAGAGCATCACCTTGCCAAGGTGAGGGTCGCGGGTTCAAATCCCGTCTTTCGCTCTTTTTAGTCCAAGCTGAAGTGGTGGAATTGGTAGACACGTTGGACTTAAAATCCAATGAACAGTAATGTTCGTGCGGGTTCAAGTCCCGCCTTCAGTACTACTTAAAAACGCAATTATCTATTAATAAGATAATTGCGTTTTTTTATATTTATATTCTAAAATTTTAACGATGCGTTTTTTATTAACTTTCCTTCTACTGCCTCTTTTTACGGTTGCACAAGATCAACTTTCTTTAGAGTATTATCTTCCAGAATCTGTAAACTATAATTCACAAATACCTACTCCAGAGTCTGTAATTGGGCATCAAGTGGGAGAATGGCATATTTCACACGATAAATTAGTTCAATATATGTATGCCTTGGCAGAGGCTTCAGATCGAATTTCTATTGAAGAAAGAGGAACAACTTATGAAGGCCGCCCTCTTGTGTTGCTTACTATCACAAGTCCTGAAAACCATCGAAATATTAAGTCTATTCAGCAAAATCATATTGCTGCTACTAATGGAGAATACAGTGGAAATGATAGACCCATAATTGTTTATCAAGGATTTTCCATTCATGGTAACGAGGCTAGCGGTTCTAATGCAAGTTTGTTGCTCGCATATCATTTAGCTGCATCTAATGCACAAGAAACATTAGATCAATTAAATTCTACCGTAATTCTTTTTGACCCTTCATTAAATCCCGATGGTCTGCAGCGATTTTCTTATTGGGCAAATACAAACAAAAATATTTTACTAAATCCAGACCCTAACGACCGGGAATACAATGAAGTGTGGCCTGGCGGACGTACCAATCATTATTGGTTTGATATGAACCGAGATTGGCTTCCCGTTCAGTTGCCCGAATCGCGTGTGCGCATTGAAACGTTCCATAAATGGTTGCCTAATATTTTAACTGACCATCATGAAATGGGCACCAACGCAACTTTCTTTTTTCAACCTGGAATTCCCTCAAGAACGCACCCGTTGACTCCTGTTTTAAACCAGCAGTTAACCGAACAAATTGGAACCTATCATGCTTCAGCTTTAGACAAAATTGGTTCTTTATATTATTCGAAAGAGAGTTACGACGACTTTTACTATGGTAAGGGATCTACTTTTCCGGATATCAACGGCAGCATCGGTATTTTATTCGAACAAGCGAGTTCCAGAGGACATATTCAAGAAAGCGCCAATGGAATCGTTACCTTTCCATTTACAATTAGAAACCAACTCACAGCTGGTCTTTCTACCTTAAAAGCGGCACTTGCCATGCGTGAGCAACTCTTGCAATATCAGTATGATTTTTATAAAGAAAACCGCCAGAAAGCACAAAAAGAACGTGCTAGTGCTATTGTTTTTGGAGATGCCACAGATGCGGCGAGAAGCTACCATTTGGCGGAAATCCTGATGCTCCATAACATTAAGGTGCACGAACTATCCTCCGATCTAACACTTGAAGGAAAAGCATATAAAAAAGGAGCCGCCTACGTGGTGCCAAAAAATCAAAAAAATCGGGCACTGATTGAGGCTATGTTTGAAACACGCACACAATTTCAAGACAGTTTATTTTATGATATCTCGGCATGGACATTGCCTATGGCATTTAACTTAGATTACGCTACAAAAGCAAACATGCAAAGTGCTGGAGCAAAGCTCACTACGGCTAAAGTTCCATTAGCACCAGAAGTTAACTACAGCTCGTATGCCTACCTCATGTCTTGGGGTGATTATTACAGCCCAAAAGCATTACAACAAATAGTAAAAGCCGGAATCAGAGCTAAA
>JAYPBW010000023.1:14942-19073 GCA_038124405.1 Flavobacteriaceae bacterium
CCATGAAACCGTTTGTCGTAAACAACAAAAAATACGATTACGGTACTATTTTGATCCCCGTTCAGAACCAAAATAAACCAAAGAAAGCACTTCATGAATTTTTACAAAACGTAGCGCAACATGCGCATGTAACAATACAAGGTGTGTCTAGCGGTTTAACTCAAGGACCCGATTTAGGAAGTAATAATTTTAGAACTGTCCACATGCCCAAAATTGCATTGATTGTAGGCAATGGAATAAGTTCATATGATGCTGGAGAACTGTGGCATTTGTTAGATACACGCTATGAAATTCCAGTAACTAAATTAGACGTTGCGCAGTTAAGACGTGCCGATTTAAGTAGATATACTACCATTATTATTCCAAAAACAAGAGGTCTATTTAGTGATGACTTTGCAACACCCTTAAAAGAATGGGTCAAAGATGGAGGGACACTTATTGCCTATCAAAACGCATTGCAATGGCTGAATAAAAACAAGCTGATGGAAGTTGAGTTTGAGCAAAAATCATTGACAGCTACTGGCATTAGCTTTGATCAACGAAGAAATTTTGCTGGCGCACAAGGTATTGGGGGCGCTATTTTTGAAGTGAAGCTAGATCGCTCACATCCTGTAAATTTTGGAATAAAAAATAATCAAATGCCAGTATTTAGAAACAATACATTGTTTGTTGCTGCGGATGAAAACAGTTACAATAACCCTATTCAGTATACCAAAACCCCACTGCTTAGCGGCTATATTGCCGAGGAAAAACTAGCATTGCTAAAAGAAACAGTCTCATTTAAGAGCAAGTCTTTGGGAAGAGGTATTGTAGTTGGGTTTACAGACAATCCAAACTTTAGGGCCTTTTGGTACGGAACCAATAAATTATTAGCCAATACCTTATTTTTTAGTTCTGAAATGTAACATCAGAACTTATTTTTGTGTCGATTAAAATATGTCTATACCGCCTTAAGTACGTGGGTAACTATTCCCCAAATAATGAGTTCACTTTCTTCCGTTACTTGCAGGGGTTTGTACTGCTCGTTTTCGGGCATAAGCCACACGCAGTCTTTCGCTACTTTTAGGCGTTTTACCGTAAACTCTCCATTTACAAAACACACTGCAATTTTGCCGTCTTCAGGCTCTAGGCTACGGTCTATGACCAGTAGGTCTCCATCGTCAAGTCCAGCCCCTATCATAGATTGTCCGGCTACGCGAGCATAGAACGTGGCAGCTTCGTTTTTCACTACGGCTTTGTCTAGGCTAATGCGTACTTCTTTAAAGTCATCTGCTGGCGAAGGAAACCCTGCCGAAATACCTTCTTCGGCAAGCCATACATCGGGTTTGTTGCTAGTGTCGGGGCTGTAAAAGTGCAGGGTAGTTGCTTTTTTCATTTAACCTTAATGATGTCGTTAATATTGGTAGTGTAGCGTGGCGATAGGTGTGCTTGCTTCATTTTAAAAGTGCGGTTTAAGTCTTGATTCCCTAGCTTTATTTTGTGTGGGCCATATTTGCGATGCAACTGATCAATACTATCCATAAGCGCATGGTGACGCGCATCTTCTTTGTCGAACATTGTAAGCTGTTGGGCATTTTGTGGAACAATTCCTGTTACCATTACACCTGCTTTTTTGTACTGAATTCCATCTTTATATATGTGTTCAAGACCTTTTAATGCATACACGCTAATTGTTAGGCTAGAATGCGAAGCAAACGGCATAGACAGTAACATTCCGTTACGGTATTGCGGCAGGTTGGGCATAAACGGATTGCTTCGGACAAATACATATATGGCATGGCAGCTACTGTTTTGACGGCGTAGCTTTTCGGCACACAGTGTAGCATAGGTTGATATGCGTTCACGCAGTTCTTCGTACGAGTCAATAAGAAACTCAAAACTGCGTGTCGTAGCAATAGATTTTTTTGTAGCTGGTGCCAGTTCCATAGCAAGGGTAGCCGTTCCTTCCAAGTCTTTTTTCAGCCGAAGCCCTACTACACTCAGGTGTTTACGTACCCAATCGTCGCTGAGTTGGGTAAAATCATAGGCGGTTATAATATTTTGAAACGCCAAGCGGCGCGCGTGCTTCCGCCCGATGCCCCATACATCGGAAATGGGCAGCCATTTTAGTGCTTTGATACGTTTTTCTTCCGAGTCAATGATATAAACACCATGTGTTTTGTTTGCAAATTTTTTCGCAATACGGTTGGCAACTTTAGCAAGCCCTTTACTTGGTCCTAAGCCAATACTTACAGGCATTCCTGTCCATTTACGTACGCGTTTTCGCATTTGTTGTGCGTAGCGCTCCATGTCGTAATGTTGAAATCCATTAAAGTGTAAAAACGCCTCGTCGATGCTATATACTTCAACTTCGGGTGTAAACTGCCGTAATACTTCCATTACGCGCTGACTCATGTCGCCGTAAAGCGGATAGTTGGACGAAAATACATGAACGTTATGTTGACTAAAAAACGACGAAAACTGATGTGCAGGCGCCCCCATGGGAAGTCCAAGGGCCTTGGCTTCGTTACTGCGAGCAATCACGCAACCGTCATTGTTAGATAATATGGCAATGGGCTTGCCTTCCAATGTGGGTTGAAAAATGCGCTCGCACGAAGCATAGAAGTTATTACAATCGACTAAAGCAAACACATTCAAAACTACATTTTTTTACTATACATATAAATACTTTTTTTTCAACGAAAACACATCTCAATACAACCAAATGCCCTACATTTGTTTTGTACAACTGACCCGATGGATAAGTTTTCATTTCTCAACGCAGCGCACACTGCTCATTTCGCTCAGCTTTACGACCAATACCTTGTCAATCCTGATAGCGTAGAGCCAAGTTGGCGTGCTTTTTTTCAAGGATTTGATTTTGGTTTAGAACACGGTGATCAACCCACCGACACTACTATTCCAGAAAGTGTTCTCAAAGAATTTAGAGTTGTAAAACTCATTGATGGTTACCGCGGAAGCGGGCACTTGTTTACGCGTACGAACCCTGTGCGTGAACGCCGAAAATATAGTCCTACGCTAGCCATTGAGAATTTTGGCTTATCACATGACGATTTGCATACCGTTTTTTCTGCAGGAGACATTATTGGTGTTGGTCCAGCCACACTTGCTGACATCATTGTGCATTTGGAGCGTATTTACTGTGAGTCTATTGGTTTGGAGTACATGTTTATTAGGCATCCTCAACGTGTAAATTGGATTCAGAAATGGATTAACAAAAATGGGAATCACCCCAATTTTAACGCAAATGAAAAGAAACATATCCTTAAAAAGCTAAACGAAGCAGTTGCATTTGAAGGCTTTTTACACACCAAGTATGTAGGCCAAAAACGTTTTTCACTAGAAGGAGGCGAATCGCTCATTCCCGCTCTTGATGCCTTAATTGAAGGTGCTGCTAAAGATGGCGTAGAAGAATTTGTAGTGGGTATGGCACACCGTGGCCGATTGAATACACTTACCAATATTTTTGGAAAGCCTGCACAAGATATTTTTAGTGAATTTGACGGCAAAGATTACGAAGAAGAAGTATTTGATGGAGACGTTAAATATCACCTCGGATGGACCTCAAAACGCCTCACCGATGCGGGCTATCAAGTCAATATGAACATTGCACCAAATCCATCGCATTTGGAAGCTGTAAATGCTGTTGTAGAAGGAATTACAAGAGCCAAACAAGAACGAAATTACAAGGGTAATACACGTAAAGTAATGCCCATCCTTATTCATGGTGATGCTGCCATTGCAGGTCAAGGTGTGGTGTATGAGGTGGTGCAAATGGCACAGCTCGACGGTTACCGAACTGGCGGAACAGTGCATATTGTAGTGAATAATCAAATTGGTTTTACAACAAATTATTTGGACGGACGCTCAAGCACCTATTGTACAGATGTTGCCAAAGTTACCCTTTCGCCTGTATTGCACGTGAATGCCGATGATGCCGAAGCAGTTGTTCACGCTATGAATTTTGCACTCGCGTATCGCAATCACTTTTCAAGAGATGTATTTATTGATTTACTAGGCTATCGTAAATATGGGCATAACGAAGGTGACGAGCCTAGGTTTACTCAGCCTAAATTGTATAAAGCAATTTCTAAACACAAAAACCCTAGAGATATTTACGCTGAAAAATTA
>JAYPBW010000023.1:19083-22758 GCA_038124405.1 Flavobacteriaceae bacterium
AAGGGGTGCTCACCATAGAAGAATTAACCCAAATGGAAGTGGATTACAAGCAGTCGCTTGAAGAGAAACTGGAAGATGCTCGTCAAGCATCTAATACAGTGATAACTCCTTTTATGCAAGATGAATGGGCTGGATTTCAATTAGCAAAAGAAAAAGACATGTTACAAGATGTCAACACTTCTTTTGCATTAGAACATCTAGATGCGTTAGCTCAAACACTTACTACATTACCTGCCAGCAAAAAATTCTTACGCAAAACGGTTAAGCTTGTTAAAGACCGAAAAGCCATGTATTTTGAAAGTAATAAGCTCGATTGGGCTATGGGCGAATTGCTTGCCTATGGTTCTTTATTATCAGAGGGACATGATGTGCGTATTTCAGGTCAAGATGTGGAACGTGGTACATTCTCACACCGGCATGCGGTTATGAAAGTCGAAGACTCTGAAGAAGAAGTGGTGTTGTTAAATAATTTAAACTCAAATCAAGGAAACTTTCATATTTTTAATTCATCCTTATCCGAATATGGTGTTATGGGTTATGATTATGGTTATGCCATGGCAAGCCCAAATGCGCTAACTATTTGGGAGGCACAATTCGGTGACTTTAGCAACGGCGCTCAAATTATGATTGACCAATATTTGTCTTCAGCCGAAGATAAATGGAAAATGCAAAATGGATTGGTGTTGTTTTTACCACATGGATATGAAGGCCAAGGTGCAGAACATTCCTCCGCTAGAATGGAACGCTATTTACAGCTTTGTGCTAAAGACAATATGTTTGTTGCAGATGTTACCACACCTGCAAATTTATTTCATGTGTTACGTCGTCAATTAAAATCAACGTACAGAAAACCGTTGGTTGTATTTACTCCGAAGAGTTTATTACGCCATCCAAAGGCAGTTTCTAAAAAAGAAGAATTGGCAGTGGGGCAATTTATGCCTTTAATTGATGATGAATCGGTTAATCCAAATGAAGTAAAAACACTAGCGCTTTGTACGGGGAAGTTCTATTACGACCTGCTTGACGCTCGTGAACACAAACAACGTACCGATGTAGCCCTTATTCGATTAGAGCAATTGTTTCCATTACCCAAAACAGCATTGAAAGCATTGATTAAAAAATATAAAAACGCCGAAGTGGTATGGGCGCAAGAAGAGCCTCGAAATATGGGTGCTTACAGCCATTTGTTGCTACATTTACCTCAAGCCCGCGATTTTCGTGTAGCATCTAGACGTTTTTACGGTGCTCCTGCAGCTGGAAGTGCAACGCGTTCTAAAAGGAGACATCAAGAAATTATTGAATATGTATTTGACAAAACCAAAGACAACATGCGCTAGCGCATAAAAGAGTAGTTATGATTTTAGAAATGAAAGTGCCTTCACCAGGCGAATCAATCTCAGAGGTAGAAATAGCAGAATGGCTGGTTAATGACGGTGATTATGTGGAGAAAGATCAAGCTATAGCCGAAGTAGATTCAGACAAAGCTACACTCGAACTTCCTGCTGAAGAAAGTGGTGTAATTACCCTTAAGGCCGAAGAAGGAGATGCAGTTGCTGTAGGAGCTGTAGTGTGTCATATTGATACGGCTGCTGCAAGACCTGAAGGGCAAGCTCAAAAAACAGCTGCACCAAAAACTCAAGTGGTAGCTCCAAGCACAACGACTGCTACACCTAATCAAACAACGTATGCTACTGGAGCTGCCTCGCCGGCAGCACGGAAAATCATTGCGGAGAAAGGATTAGATACCAACGCCATAAGTGGTACGGGACGCGATGGCCGCATTACTAAAGAAGATGCCATTAAAGCAGTTCCGTCTATGGGGACAGCTGCTGGAGATCGTCCTACTTCACGTAAAAAAATGTCATTACTGCGCCGAAAAGTGGCAGAGCGATTGGTGGCTGCTAAAAATGAAACCGCCATGCTTACCACGTTCAATGAGGTAGACATGTCGCCCATTTTTACACTTCGTGCTCAATACAAAGAAGATTTTAAATCCAAGCACGATGTCGGACTTGGCTTTATGAGTTTTTTCACTAAGGCAGTAGTGCGTGCCCTAAAAGAATTCCCTGACGTGAATTCGATGATTGATGGGAATGAACAAATTTTACACGATTATTGCGACATCAGCGTTGCTGTTTCGGGACCTAAAGGGCTTATGGTACCCGTGGTGCGTAATGCCGAAGGTATGAGCTTCAAAGAAATTGAAGCTGAAATTAAACGTCTTGCTATTCGTGCGCGAGATGGTCAAATTACCGTGGATGAAATGACAGGCGGCACCTTTACTATTTCAAACGGCGGTGTATTTGGCTCTATGCTATCTACACCAATTATCAACCCTCCACAGTCTGGAATTTTGGGGATGCATAACATTTTAGAACGTCCGGTTGCTGTAGATGGTAAAGTAGAAATCCGTCCTATGATGTATGTAGCACTATCTTACGATCACCGTATTATTGATGGACGCGAAAGTGTTGGGTTTTTGGTTGCGGTAAAAGAAGCCCTTGAGGATCCAATTACTCTGCTTATGGACGGCGATGCAAAAAAAGCATTAGAACTTTAAATACAATCCGCTACGTCTGTAATCTAATACGGCCTTAGCGCTATGAAGTATATCTGCACCTAAAATGCCTTCCACAGGGCTAACATTGAATTGTAAAAGGGCATTGTTTACTGAAGTCATGTCAAATAAGATAAGTTCCTGATTTGGTTGTTTCCATACACCAATTTGCAGTAAATTTCCATTACTCTGATGAGTTTCAATATTGTTACTACTAGCCGATGCGGCTTGTTTCTCTGCATTTGTGGAAGATAAACCAAAGTAGTTTTCTTTTTCAAGAGCAACACAGGTATGGGATGCAACTGAGTCTACAATAAAGTTTCCTGAAACACCATTTAATGTCACTTCACAAGTGTAATGACCAGATTTTATTTTAGTAAGTGGAACTCGCACGTAGCCTTTGCGTCGCAAGAGTCTAGATAGGCTGGTGTTCATGACGTAAATATACAAGTCATTGCTGTATTTTTGCAATATGTACATAGATACCCATACGCATCTCTACGTTTCAGATTTTGATACTGACCGCGATGCTGTCATTGCTCGTGCTCAAGAAGTAGGTGTAAGTCAATTTGTATTGCCTGCTATAGATTCTGAAACGACTAAAGCAATGCACGCACTACATGATAAATATCCTGGCAATGTGCATCTTATGATGGGATTACACCCCACTCATGTAGGGTCTAATGTTAAGGATGAGCTTGCACATGTATGGGAACAACTTCACAAGCACGACTATGTTGCCGTGGGTGAAATTGGGATGGATTTGTACTGGGATACTACTTATCAAAAGGAACAGCAAGAGGCATTTGTGCAACAAATAGAATGGGCGCTTGAATTAAATCTGCCCATAGTAATTCACTGCCGCGA
This sequence comes from Flavobacteriaceae bacterium, assembly GCA_038124405.1. Classification (GTDB taxonomy): domain Bacteria; phylum Bacteroidota; class Bacteroidia; order Flavobacteriales; family Flavobacteriaceae; genus UBA7446. The sequence goes on from JAYPBW010000023.1 coordinate 22,508, forward strand.
TGCCTTTGATGAAATTTTTGAAGTGTTAGAATTGGTAAACGATAAAAGACTACGCGGCATTTTTCACTGTTTTACGGGAACTATAGATCAGGCACATCGCGCCATTGATTTAAACATGCTTTTGGGTATCGGTGGCGTAGTCACTTTTAAGAACAGTGGCTTAGCAGAAACAGTAGCGCAAATTCCAATACAACATATAGTTTTAGAAACCGACTCACCTTACTTAGCGCCATCGCCTTTCAGAGGAAAAC
>JAYPBW010000024.1:0-12069 GCA_038124405.1 Flavobacteriaceae bacterium
GTTTTTGAAGGTGCAAATATAGGCGCATTTTAACGATTATTCAAAGATTAAATTCCCCTAAATTTGCATTTAATAGTTCAGTCATTTATGCAAACAAAATTTTCTAATTCAAACATTATCATTTTGTTAGGTTATATGGGTTGCGGTAAGTCAACTGTGGGAAAAGCATTGGCGAAGCACCTAGGCATTCCATTTGAAGATTTGGACAGTTCTATATCGTTTCAATACAACCTTACAATCCCTGAGTTATTTGTCGCTAAAGGAGCAAAATCCTTTAGAGAAATTGAACATAATGTACTTATAGATACTTTAAAAAATACATCACCCAGAGTTATTTCTTTAGGAGGCGGAACGCCGTGTTATCATAACAACATGGATTATATTAAAAAAACAACTCCACTTGTGTTTTATCTTAAAGCAGCACCTAAAACACTTTCTGAACGACTATTTCCTGAAAAAATTAGTAGGCCATTAATTGCCCATTTGAAAAATAAAGATGAACTAACTTCCTTTGTTTCAAAGCATATATTTGAGCGTCAAAATTTCTACAACAAGGCTTTTCATAAAATTGATGTTGACGATAAAACGATTGATGAGGTTGTGAAAGAGCTTGCAGAACTATGCTAAAACAGCAGTAAATGTTCCGTTAGAAACTTCAATGGATACATTTTCGTTTAAAGAAGTAGAAAGCGAAACCCCTTTGAAATCAGCTTTTACAGGAAATTTTTTATGATTTCTATCCACCAAAACAGCTGTTTTACATTGTTCAAGCGGGACATTCAAAAAGTGACGAACAGCATAAATTAGAGTCGTGCCTGAATGCAATACATCATCTACAATAGTAACCGACTTATTACTGTAGTCTTTTTCGTCAATAGATGTTGTGATCTCATGTAATGGATTTTTTTTATCAATTTTAACCTCACAACAAATAATTTCTTTTGAAGAAATGTTTTTCAAGTGATCAGCAATTCGTTTAGCAACCTCATAGCCGTTTGAGACAATTCCAGCTACCACTATGGTGTCATGGTCATTATTGGCTTCTAAAATTTGATAAGCAATGCGTTCTAACTTATGTTCTATTTGTGCGCTCGACAGTATAATTTCACTCATAATACAAAAATACGCATTATCTATTAGGCATCTTCATCGAGAAAGTCTTCCAAATCTCTTCTTTCTTTTTTGCTTGGTCTTCCAGTTCCTTTTACTCTCGACAATCGTTGATTTTCGGTAATCGCAACATGTAGTTCAACGGTCTCTTTTGGTGTAATATCTTTGCAATATTGTGGAACAAGCTTTGCTCCAACCCGACTTTTTGGCAAATCAAGTACATACAGCTCTGTAGTGAGTTGATTTTTACGAATCGAAATAGCATCAGAAATATAAATTTCTCGTGAGGGTTTTACGTTTTGTCCTCCTATCTGCACATATCCTTTTTTGCAGGCTACGCTAGCTGCATTTCTAGACTTAAATAGTCGAATGGCCCACAAGTATTTATCTATACGCATCTTTTCTTGTGACTGTGCTTAAATGCATGAAAATTGTATCTTGCACTTTAAATCTTATCGATGAACAAACTAACACTTTTTTTAGGAATTTTCGGTGCTTTTGTATTGGTAACTTCTTGTGAAGAACAACAACGTGGTTTTGGCGTAGTGGAACCCCCAAGAGATTATGCAGAACAAAGCGCTGTTGATAACGACTCATTACTTCATTTTTTACGTAATCGTTTTTACAATTATGATGAATATCAAACAGCTGCTAGTAATGAACTTGTTCGCTTCACCCTAGACACCATACAAGGTGATAATGCCAACAAAACTCCACTTATTGACCAAGTTGAAGAAATCACGTTTAAAGTAAAAGACTCCGACGGAGTTTATCATGACCACACTGCTTATGTTTTACCATTAAGAGAAGGAGCAGGTGATTCCCCAACGGTTGCAGATAGTATTTATGTAACATATAAAGGGATGTTGCTGAATTTATCTGAATTTGACGAAAGTATTACGCCAATTTGGTTTGAGTCTATGAGTACTGTGAAAGGATTTGGCGCTTTAATGCCGCATATCAAAAAAGCAGCACCACCAACTATAAACACAGATGGTACGTATTCTTTTGATGGATTTGGATCGGCTGCCATATTTATGCCTTCGGCTTTGGGCTATTATGAAAATACTATGATTTCTGGTATTCCACCTTATTCGCCATTAATTTTTGCTGTTGATCTTTACACATACAATACTACCGATCATGATGGAGATTCAGTGCTCACTATAAACGAGGATATTGACGGCGATGGCTATTTTGATGATGACACTGATAATGATGGCATACCTAACTACCTGGATACAGATGATGATAACGATGGGATTTTAACCCGTGATGAATACGACAAGAATAACGACGGTACACCTGACGATTCTGACAATGACGGTACTCCCGATTACCTAGATGTAGATTAAGCCTTTTTAAGAAGTGTTTCTTCTGCCTTTCGAACAATAGCGGCTGCGTTTAAGCCATATTTTTCCATTAGTTCAGCAGGTGTTCCTGACTCGCCGAAGGTGTCTTGGGTAGCAACAAAACCTTGTGGTGTGGGATGATTTTCAGCTAACACTCTAGCTATACTTTCTCCGAGACCACCTAAGAAATTGTGTTCTTCACAACTAACCACAGCCCCTGTCTTTTTTACAGATTTCAAAATCAATGCATCGTCTAGCGGTTTTATGGTATGAATATTAATAACCTCTGCGCTAACTCCTTTCTCATGTAAAACTTTGGCTGCCTCTAGAGCCTCCCAAACCAGGTGTCCAGTGGCTACTAGAGTCACATCTTTTCCTTCTTGTAATAAGATTCCTTTTCCAATTTCGAAAGGAAGATCGGTTGTAAAGTTTGGTACTTTTGGACGTCCAAATCTTAAATATACAGGTCCATTGTGCTCAGCAATAGCATGCGTAGCTTTACGAGTTTGTTCGAAGTCACATGTATTGATTACAGTCATGCCAGGAAGCATTTTCATCAAACCAATATCTTCTAATATTTGATGCGTAGCTCCATCTTCACCTAGCGTGATGCCTGCATGCGAAGCACAAATTTTTACATTTTTGTGTGAATAAGCTATAGATTGGCGAATTTGATCATAAACTCTCCCTGTAGAGAAGTTTGCAAACGTTCCCGTAAACGGAATTTTACCACCAATTGTCATTCCAGCAGCAATTCCCATCATATTTGCCTCTGCAATACCTACCTGGAAAAAACGTTCTGGATGAGCATTTTTAAAAGCATCCATTTTAAGTGACCCAGTTAAATCGGCACATAAGGCAACCACATCATTATTTACTTCTCCTATTTCAGCTAATCCAACACCAAATCCAGAGCGTGTGTCTATTTTTTCTGTGAATGTATATTCTTTTAATCCCATTTTAGTAATCCCCTAAAGTTTCTTCGTTTTGTGATAATCCTGTAGCCAATTGCTCGTCGTTTGGTGCTTTGCCATGCCAAGCGTGAGTGTGCATCATAAAGTCTACTCCGTTCCCCATTACAGTATGTAGTAAAACAGCAATAGGTTTTTTCTTTCCACTTGCAACTTTTGCAGCTTCCAAGCCTTTAATAATAGCTTCAATATTATTTCCTTCTTTAACCTCTATGACTTCCCAACCAAAAGCTTCGAATTTTTCTCGTAAGTTTCCTAAAGGCAATACATCATCTGTGCTTCCGTCAATTTGTTGTTTGTTATAATCAATGGTGGAAATTAGATTGTCTATTCCTTTGGATCCTGCATACATAATAGCTTCCCAATTTTGTCCTTCTTGGAGTTCACCATCACCGTGCAAACTATAAATCAAACGTGAATCATTATTTAATTTTTTAGCTTCTGCAGCTCCTATGGCAACAGACATGCCTTGCCCCAAAGACCCCGATGCAATACGCACTCCAGGAAGTTTTTCGTGTGTAGTGGGATGTCCTTGAAGTCTAGAGTTTAACTTTCTGAATGTAGCAAGTTCTGATACAGGAAAGAAACCGCTACGCGCCAAAGTACTGTAGTATACAGGAGAAATGTGACCGTTTGATAAAAAGAAAAGATCCTCGTTTTTACCATCCATGCTGAATACTGTATCATATTCCATAACATGATTGTACAGTGTAACAAAAAACTCAGCACAACCAAGCGAACCGCCAGGGTGTCCAGAGTTTACTTGATGAACCATTCGTAAAATGTCGCGTCTTACTTGTGAAACGAGGTTTTGTAGCTCTTGAATTGATGCCATCTAGAATATTTTGCACAAAAATAAATGTTTAGCTTCAGCTAACACTATAAACAAATCATTATTTATGAACGAAAGTTCAAAAAAATGTTGACTGCTTCAACGACTTGTGTTACGTATATTTACAACGTGATATTTTCCTTAGAAAAAACCGACAATGCTTCAAAGGCTAGGGCAGGAGTTGTTACTACCGATCATGGCACAATAGAAACTCCTATTTTCATGCCTGTGGGAACTGCCGCAACTGTTAAAGGCGTTCATCAGAAGGATTTGGCTCAAGACATAAATCCAGATATTATTCTCGCGAACACCTATCATTTGTATTTACGTCCGTCAACTTCTATACTCGAGCAAGCTGGAGGCATTCATTCCTTTATGCATTGGGATAGACCCATACTTACAGATAGTGGAGGCTATCAAGTGTATTCTTTGGCAGATAACAGAAAAATTACAGAAGAAGGAGTTGCATTCAAATCTCATATAGATGGTTCTAGGCATTTCTTTACTCCAGAGGTTGCCATTGATATTCAGCGTACTATTGGCGCAGACATTATTATGGCATTTGACGAGTGCACACCATACCCCTGTCCATATAACTATGCTAAGCAATCTATGCATATGACCCACCGGTGGTTATTACGTTGTCAAGAACGTTTTGCCGCAACCCAACCTAAGTATGGCTATAATCAAACTCTTTTTCCAATAGTTCAAGGGAGTGTTTATCCCGATTTAAGAGAACAATCGGCAGCATTTATTGCCAATACCAATGCACCAGGGAATGCCATAGGAGGTCTTTCTGTAGGAGAGCCTGCAGAAGAAATGTATGCGATGACCGATACTGTTTGTGCTATTTTGCCTGAAGACAAACCACGCTATTTGATGGGAGTGGGAACACCTATTAATATATTGGAAAACATAGCGCTAGGAGTAGATATGTTCGACTGTGTGATGCCATCTCGAAATGCGCGTAATGGAATGCTCTTTACATCAGAAGGCACTATTAATATTAAAAATAAAAAATGGGAAAATGATTTTTCAGTTATTGATCCTAATGGGGCCAGTTTTGTAGATGCATTCTATAGCAAGGCTTACTTACGGCATTTATTTGCTGCAAATGAATTGCTGGGAAAGCAAATTGCTACGCTCCATAATCTATCTTTTTATTTGTGGTTGGTTCGGGAAGCGAGAAAACATATTTTAGCTGGTGATTTTGCATCATGGAAAAATACTATGGTGCGCCAAATGAATAAGCGATTATAGCATGAGACTACTAGACCGCTACATAATGAGAAAGTATATCAGCACTTTTTTGGTAATGCTAGTGATGTTTATCCCCATCAGTGTACTGGTCGACTTATCTCAAAAAATAGACAAGTTCAAACAACATGAGCTTACAACTTCTGAAATATTGTCTCATTATTATGATTTTGTTTGGGTATTTGGATACACGCTCTTTCCAATTTTTTTGTTTTTGTCTGTGATATGGTTTACCTCAAAATTGGCAAGCAATACCGAGGTAATTGCCATCCTTAGTTCGGGAATTTCTTTTTATCGTTACCTACGTCCTTTTGTTATATCTGCTACTCTTATTGCCGTTTTGGCTTTCGCTGCAAGTATGTTCTGGGTACCAAATGCAAACGAACGCTATAATGAGTTTAAGTATACATACATCAATAAACATCGTAAAGTTCGAATTACCAATAACATATACAATCAATTAAGTGATAATGATTTTATTTATTTAAGTAATTACAACGACAATCGACAAATTGGATACAACTTCTCTTGGGAACATTTTGAAGGAAACAAGTTAACGTATAAAATCAAAGCTCAAAATATTCGATGGGTTGAAAAAGACAGTGTTTTTCGCCTTTCGCAGTTCTTTCAACGCACCATTCGAGATGATAAAGAGTTCATCCGTAACCAAGCGCGCCTAGACACTCTTCTTCCTATTAAGCTCGATGCTTTGGCACCTGCAGTGTACAAAGCCCAAACACTGAACTTTTTTGAATTGAATGATTACATTGCTGAAGAAAGAGAAAGCGGAAGTCCGCTTATTAATCAACACCTTTTAGTGCGTCACAAGCGTTGGTCCATTCCAATTTCAGCATTTATTTTGACACTAATTGCTGTCGCAGTTGCTTCTTTCAAAAAACGTGGAGGTATGGGAATTAATCTTGCAATGGGAATAATTTTAGCATTTATATATATATTTTTTGATAAAATTTTTGAAGTAATGGTAGAGAAATCAAACTTTACCCCTTGGATAGCGGCTTGGACTCCCAACATGTTATTTGCTATATTATCTTTTTATTTGCTTCGTTATGCAAAGAGATAAGTTACTCAGCACGCTCCACTTTCATTTTATTGTTATCATTTTTGGGTTTACAGCTGTTATTGGAGCCTTGATCACCATTTCTGCTATTCCTTTGGTGTGGTATCGAATGACCCTTGCTACTTTGGGATTGGGACTAGTGTTGTTTATTCGAAAACACTCGTTCCGTATTACAAAAACCATCGCTTGGGTAGCTGTAATTAGCGGAGTGCTTATTGCATTGCACTGGGTTACATTTTTTGGCGCGGTGAAGTTGTCAAACGTATCCATAACATTATCTGTTTTGTCCTCAGGAGCTTTTTTAACATCTATTTTAGAGCCTATTTTTTACAGAAGAAAAGTAATTGGATATGAAGTGCTTTTTGGTTTATTGGTTGTGTTGGGTTTAATTCTGGTATTAGGAACCAATTCAACTCATATTAAAGGTTTTCTTTATGCCGGAATTTCAACAGTTTTAGCTGTTTTGTTTACACTTCTTAACGGAAAATATGTAGCTAAAACCAATCCCTATGTGTTGTCTTTTTATGAACTTTTAGTAGGCGCATTGGTAGTAACCTTTATTTTGGGTGTACAAGGTGCTTTCACGGAATCTTTTTTTCGTATTTCTACCAAAGATGTGTTTTGGCTATCGATACTCGCGTTTGTATGCACCTCATATGCATTCGTTATTTCCATTGTTGTGATGCGTCATCTTAGCCCTTATTCTATAATGTTGGGTATAAATATGGAACCTGTTTACGGTATACTATTGGCGTATGCTATTTTTGGAGAGAAAGAAGTTATGCCTGCCTCATTTTACATAGGTGTTATATGCATTCTTACAGCCGTTATTGCTAATGGTGTATTGAAATTAAGACAAGTAAAAAAAACCAATACAGTAGGTACTCCCTATTCAAAATAAGTATATTTGCTTGTTGATAACAACCACAATATGGAGTATTTAGACTTTGAGCTACCCATAAAAGAATTAGAAGAACAACTTCAGAAATGCCAAATTATTGGTTCAGAGAGTGAAGTAGATGTTACAGACACTTGCGAAAAAATTTCTGAACGCCTTACTGATTTAAAGAAAGAAATTTACACGAATCTTACTGCGTGGCAACGCGTACAAGTCTCTAGACATCCATCGAGACCTTATACATTAGATTACATTAATGCGCTTACTTCGGGTAGCTTTTTAGAGCTTCACGGAGACCGCACAGTAAAAGATGACAAAGCCATGATTGGCGGTCTAGGAAAAATTGGTGATCAAAGTTTTATGTTCATTGGACAACAAAAAGGATATAACACTAAAACACGCCAATATAGAAATTTTGGAATGGCTAACCCGGAAGGTTACCGAAAGGCATTACGCCTTATGAAGTCTGCCGAAAAATTCAACATTCCAGTAGTATGCTTTGTAGACACTCCTGGTGCTTATCCAGGTTTAGAGGCAGAAGAAAGAGGTCAAGGCGAGGCTATTGCCCGTAATATTTTGGAAATGTCCCGTTTAAAAGTTCCTATTATTGTTGTGGTAATTGGCGAAGGCGCCTCGGGAGGTGCTTTGGGTATTGGTGTTGGAGATCGTATTTTTATGCTCGAAAACACTTGGTATTCTGTTATCTCACCCGAATCATGTTCGTCTATTTTGTGGCGTAGCTGGGAATACAAAGAACAAGCTGCTGAAGCATTAAAGCTCACTGCAAAAGACATGAAGCGTCAAAAGCTGATTGATACCATCATCAAAGAACCACTTGGCGGTGCTCACACAAATCGTGAGTTGATGTTTGAAACTGTTCGCAAAACAATTTGCAAAACATTTACAGAGCTCAAAGACAGGCCTGCTGATGAACTCATACAAGAACGTATGGAAAAGTTCTTCGCAATGGGTGTGTATGATGGGTAATGTTTAACTTATGAACAAAAAGGAGCACTTATTAACTTTGCTACTGTTCGTTAGTTTTAATGATTTCCCCTTTTCGTATTAACACATTTACGTAGTTTAGTGTCATGGAAAAAAAGAATCCAAGTCCATCTATTGTTTCACCTGCTACAATAGTGCCTCTAGAACGCGGTAAGCTACCTCCACAGGTCATCGACTTTGAGGAGGTTGTCCTTGGTGCTATGATGATTGACAAAAAAGGGGTAGATGAAGTCATTGATATTCTACTTCCTGAGGCTTTCTACCGTGAGGCCCATCAGCATATTTTTTCGGCAATGGTCAAGCTTTTTGAGAACTCAGAACCAATTGACTTGTTGACGGTTTCTGCCCAGTTAAAAAAAGAAGCCAAGCTAAATCAAGTTGGAGGCGATTTTTATTTAATTCAGCTATCTAAGAAGGTGTCTTCTTCTGCCCACATTGAGTATCATGCACGTATTATTCTTCAAAAATATATCCAGCGTAGCTTGATTAAAATTTCGAACGAAATTATTGAAGAAGCCTATGATGAAACAAAAGATGTTTTTGATATGCTCGACAAAGCAGAATCCAAACTCTACGAAGTTTCGCAAGGCAACTTAAAAACGTCAACTACTACTGCTCAAAACCTAGTAATTCAGGCAAAGAAAAAAATTGAAGAAATTGCCAATCAAGAAGGAATGAGTGGAGTTCCTTCCGGATTTTTTGGAGTTGATAAAATTACATCAGGCTGGCAGAATAGTGATTTGATTATTGTGGCCGCTCGTCCAGGTATGGGTAAAACTGCCTTTACCTTGTCTATGGCACGAAACATTGCTGTAGAACAGAATATTCCAGTTGCTTTTTTCTCTCTTGAGATGTCTTCTGTTCAGCTCATTACAAGATTGATTTCATCTGAAACTGGCCTTTCCTCCGAAAAGTTGCGTACGGGAAAACTCGAGGACCACGAGTGGAAACAGCTTAACGTTAAAGTTACAGATTTAGAAAATGCTCCCTTGTATATAGATGATACACCATCATTATCCATTTTTGATCTTCGTGCAAAAGCTAGACGACTATCTTCTCAATATGGCATACGCCTTATAATGATTGATTATTTGCAGTTGATGACGCCTGGTGGTAGTAGTAAGGCTGGAAATCGAGAGCAAGAAATTTCAACCATTTCTAGAAACTTGAAAGCCCTAGCAAAAGAATTAAATATTCCTGTTATCGCCCTTTCTCAATTGTCTCGTGCTGTAGAAACACGTGGAGGAAGTAAAAGACCGCAAATATCAGATTTACGTGAATCGGGTGCTATTGAACAAGACGCGGATTTAGTCACATTTATTTACAGGCCTGAATATTATAAAATAGATGAATGGGATGACGAAGAACGCACACCAGCAGCAGGACAGGCTGAGTTTATCATTGCGAAACACCGTAATGGTGGATTAGACAGTATTCGACTAAAATTCATTGGATCTCTGGGTAAATTTGATAACCTAGACCAATTTGATGCTCCAACCGAGTATCAATCCAAGATAAATTCAGCGGATGAATTTATAACTCCAAAGGTAGATCCAAACGATGCGTTTGGAACATCTGCTGATGACGATATGCCTTTCTAATCCAGAAATGTATTAGAGTACAATTCTCATAAAAAATTCAAATAATCTTTTACTACCTTCTTATTTGATATAAAAAAAACCTCACTTCTTTGAAGTGAGGGAGTTTATTTTCTTGTAAGAAACTATACTAGAGTCTTATTTTACTTTATCGACCACTGCTTTAAAAGCTTCCGGGTGGTTCATAGCCAAATCGGCTAATACTTTACGGTTTAGTGCAATGTTGTTTGCATTCACTTTTCCCATAAATTGAGAGTATGACAGGCCATGAATACGAGCGCCGGCATTAATACGTGTAATCCACAATGCACGGAAGCTACGCTTTTTGTTTCTGCGGTCACGGTAAGCGTATAATAACGCTTTTTCAACTGCATTTTTGGCAACAGTCCAAACGTTTTTTCTACGCCCAAAGTATCCTTTGGCTTGTTTTAAGATTTTCTTTCTTCTAGCTCTTGAGGCAACTGAATTTACTGATCTTGGCATGATTTACTAATTGTGAAGCAGGCGGAGAATCTCACTTTTAAAGCCGACTTCAGGTTAATATTATTTTAAACGAAGTTGTTCCTTGATATTATCGGCATCACTCTCGTGAACTAAACCGCTATGTGTTAGTTTTAGCTTACGCTTTTTAGACTTTTTAGTCAAAATGTGGCTTTTAAATGCATGTTTGCGTTTGATTTTTCCTGTGCCAGTTAACTTAAAGCGTTTTTTAGCACTCGACTTAGTTTTCATCTTAGGCATACTACTTCCTTTTTATTTCTTAGGATTAATTAACATAATCATCCTTTTCCCTTCCAATTTTGGCAACTGTTCTACTTTGCCGTATTCTTCCAAATCTTGTGCTAATCGTAGCAACAAAATATGACCTTGTTCTTTAAAAATAATTGAGCGTCCTTTAAAAAAAACGAAAGCTTTCAACTTTGCGCCTTCTTCCAAAAACTTGATTGCGTGTTTCTTTTTGAACTCGTAATCATGCTCATCAGTTTGGGGTCCAAACCGTATTTCTTTAAGCACCACCTTTGAGGCATTTGCTTTCATTACCTTCTCGAGCTTCTTTTGCTCGTAAAGGAACTTTTTGTAATCGATGATTTTACACACCGGTGGACTAGCGTTTGGTGAAATCTCTACCAAGTCTAACTCCAATTCGTTAGCCTTTTGTAAGGCCTTTGGCAGGGGATATACCCCCATTTCAACATTATCGCCAACCAAACGAACTTCAGGCACACGAATTTTTTCGTTAATTCGATGCTTATCTTCTTTAATTATGCGAGCAGGTCCTCTGCTTCTTCTTCTTCGTATAGCTATAACTTACGAATTTAGTTGGTTGTAAATGTATCTATTTCTCTTGCCGCCTGATTTTTAATCAATTTGGCAAAATCTTCTAGAGGCATAGCCCCTAAATTGTTTCCTCCGTGTTGTCTAATTGAGACTGTTTGTTGCGCAGCTTCTTGTTCGCCTATGATAACCATAAAGGGCACCTTGCTCATTTCAGCTTCGCGGATTTTTTTACTAATAGTCTCATTTCTATCATCCACGAGGGCGCGAATTTCGTTATTTTCTAAGAATTCTGAAACTTTTTGAGCGTATTTTTCATGCTTTTCGCTCACACATAGCAATTGTACTTGTGTTGGGGTGAGCCATAAAGGGAAATTTCCAGCCGTATGTTCTATTAAAATAGCTACAAATCGTTCCATGCTTCCGAAGGGTGCGCGGTGAATCATGACAGGTCTGTGCAATTCATTGTCATTTCCTTTATATGTTAAATCGAAACGCTCTGGTAGGTTATAATCCACTTGAATGGTTCCTAATTGCCAACTTCTGCCAAGTGCATCTTTCACCATAAAGTCGAGTTTTGGCCCATAAAAGGCTGCCTCGCCTTCTTCTACGACGTAATCAAGTCCTTTTTGCTCAGTAGCATTAATTATAGCCTGCTCTGCTTTTTCCCAAAGCGTTGTGTCACCAATATAT
>JAYPBW010000024.1:12079-14632 GCA_038124405.1 Flavobacteriaceae bacterium
GCATTAAATACGTAAAGGACTAAATCGATAACCCCTGTAAACTCATCGTTAAGTTGTTCTGGTGTACAAAAGATATGGGCATCATCTTGGGTAAAGCCTCGCACTCTTGTTAATCCATGCAGTTCACCGCTTTGCTCATAACGATACACCGTTCCAAACTCTGCCAATCGAATAGGTAAATCACGATAACTCCATGGCGAAGCATTATAAATTTCACAATGATGCGGACAGTTCATGGGTTTTAGTAAAAACTCCTCTCCGTCGGCTGGAGTATGAATCGGCTGAAAGCTATCTGCGCCGTACTTTTCATAGTGTCCAGAAGTTACATATAATTCTTTTTGACCAATATGCGGAGTAACCACCTGTTCGTATCCTGCTTTTATTTGCGCTTTACGCAAAAACTGCTCGAGACGCTCGCGCAGGGCTGCTCCTTTGGGTAGCCAAAGCGGTAATCCTTGACCTACTTTTTGAGAAAACGTAAATAAACCCAGTTACGCACCCAATTTACGGTGATCACGTTTTTTAGCTTCTTCTAAAAGAGCCACATACTCTGTTAGCATCTTTTGCTTTGGAAAAGACACCCCGTATATTCGTGTTAATTGTTTGTTTTGCTCATCTCCACGCCAATATGCACCTGCTATATTTGTGAGTTTTACCGCTTTTATCATTCCTGTGTTTGGAATGTGTCCACCTTTACATAAATCGGTGAAATCATCGTGATCACAAAAGGTAATTGTGCCGTCATCAAGGTTTTCAATAAGTTCTGTTTTGTATTCGTTACCAGCATTTTGATAAAACGATAGTGCCTCCTTTTTCGTAGCAGAGCGCATGGTAAACTCATGTTTTCCTCGTGCAAGTTCTAGCATTCGTTTTTCAATGTCCGCCAACTCTTTTTCGGTAATGCTCGTTTCGCCAGCATCCACATCGTAATAAAAACCGTTGTCAATGGCAGGACCAATGGTAAGTTTAATACCAGGATAAAGTTGTTCTAGTGCTTGTGCGAGTACATGTGCACTAGAATGCCAAAAAGCTTTTTTTCCTTCGGGATCATTAAAGGTATACAATACAAGGTCGCCGCTTTCGGTTAGCGGCGTTTTCGTTTCAATCAACCTGTTGTTATATGATGCGGAGATAACAGCACGAGCTAATCCCTCGCTGATATTTTTTGCTACATCAATAGGAGTTACTCCGCTTGGCATTTGCTTTACAGCACCGTCCGGCAATCGTATATCGATAGTTGAATCCATAAGGTCAACAAAGATACACGGAAAGTGTGAGCGGTCAATAATTTTTTTAAATACAAATAGCATGTATTTTTTCGCTTGACTAAAAAAAACCTCCCTTTTTGAAAAGGAGGTTTTGCCGTTCATTTAAAATTAATGCAAAATACCACCGTTTACAGCAACTGCAACAGCGAAATCAGTAGAAGTGTCTACATCTGTATAGGAATCTATTCCTTCAATATTGCCGATATAAAAAAGGTCTGTTGTTCTGTCCGAAACAGTCCAGCTAGCTCCCGAATCTTCACTTCGTATGGTTTGGCTCAAATCTGCAACTGCAATAATATGACCATTTCCTAGTACGGTTATGTCATTAATATCATGTCCTCTATCGCTCAAAATAATTCGCTGATTTGTCCACGTAGCACCGCCATCCGTAGTAGCAAGTAACACATTGTCGTCTCCTGTTATCCAGCCATTTTGAGCATCTTGGAATACAATGCTGAGTAAATCTTCACTTTCACCAGTTACCTCGGCAGCAGCTGAAATGAAGGTCGAATTCCATGTGTCTCCTCCATCTGTAGTTCGTAATAAAATACTATCATTACCTACCACATAGCCATTATTTTCATCATGAAAAAATACACCATACAAACTAACTGAAGTTCAACTTAATTGCTTGGTCCAGCTGTCTCCACCGTCTGTAGTTTTGTAAATTAGCCCTCCACTACCGACCATCCAAACCAAAATAAAGACGTACTACAAAAATAAGGTTATTGCTATAGACACGCCTCACAAAAAATACCTACCCAAGGGAAAGCTACAGGCTTTATTGAAAAAGGATGGGGAATTTTATGTGATTAACCAAAACGGCACCACAAAAAAATTGTTTTAATAGTTAGACACAGGAGTGAGGCTAGGTAAAGTTTTCCAAAAACAGGTCTCACTCCTCATTAAACAAGCCTTTTACCATAAGCTTGATTCCTCGAAAACCCAGAACAATAGCGGTAATACATATGAATATGGCTATGCCCAATACAGGAATATAGAGCGTATGTTCTTGATTTTTGAAAGCAGAATTTAAGATTGTAGGTCCGATAAACGCCAATACAATAGCGTATGCCATGGCTCGTAATCCGCGAAAGAAATTTCGTTTGTTCATCAGTCTTCTGTAGCGGTAAAGATAAAGGTATCTCGTTCAACTACCCTAAAGTATCCCAAAGGAAAGGATTCAGGATTTGTTGTGTTTTGAATATTCCCACGAAGCGTTGATTTTGCGGTAGCAAAAGGTCCGCCACCATCTTGACCTGCATGAGATATTAGTACTTGCATA
>JAYPBW010000024.1:14642-21649 GCA_038124405.1 Flavobacteriaceae bacterium
CTTGCATATAGGTGTAAAAATCCTTATCAGCGCCCATCAAATAAACGGGTGTAGGTGTGTTTTTTGGAAAAAACTCATCGTAGTAGAACGAAAACGTAAGCTGATTTCCATTATAAAATTCATCCCTGGTAACAAATAAATTGTTGTATCCAAAATCCATTACGTAGTAGTTTCCCTTCTCTGGCCGATCTGTGAATTGAACTATCGCTTCAACTTCATTTCCCGAAAATAGCGTATCTACACCTTGAGTAATGGCGTCAATTGTAGTTGACAATACCAATGTTTCAGTTGCAGAGTATGTCACGCCATCAACAACTACCTGTAGTGTGTAGTTATTACTTTCCAGAACAGGAATATTTGTAGCGGTATAAACACCTTCTTCACCTTCATTTGCAGTGATAATGGTATTTCCAAAAGCGAGCGTTACTACCGCATTTTCAATATAGGGTACAGTGCTATTGTAGAAATCTGCTGTAGTGGTAAGCAACACTTCTAGGGTTCCTGTGGTATTACTTACTGGCCGCGAAAGCATGGCATCTATTACCACATATTCCTCTGTGGTAGTTAACTCTAAATCGATAGGGTCTTCGCAGCCCCAAAAAAATACGAGTCCAATACTTAAAAACATCTTTTTCATTAGAACGTAATATTATATGTTACAGATGGAACAATGCCAAAAATGGAAAGTTTATAGGCTTGATTTTTTCCAGTTTCTGCATCTTGTTTAAAGCTTATGGTAGCGGCATTACGTCTGTTGTAGATATTGTAAATACCAAAGACCCATTTACCCTTAAGTTTTTTTATTTCATTCTTCTTGGGCGTTAGTGTAGCTGCAATATCTAAGCGGTGGTATGTGGGGAGTCGTTGACCATTTCGAAGTCCATAATTGGGAATTCGAACTCCCATAAACTCATACTGCCCTGTAGGATATGTTATCGGTTGTCCGGTTTGGGCAATAAAATTGGCATTCCACTCCCAGCGCTTATTGGGCGTATAGCTCATGTTTACGCTAAAGTCATGTGTTTTGTCATAGGGCGCGCGATACCATTCTCCTTTGTTAATTCCCAAATCTCCAAGACCAAGTCCTAGCGTTTGTTGCTCTGCTTTTGCTAGGGTGTAGGCTACCATTCCTTTTAGCGAACCTTGTGTTTTTTTGAATAATACTTCTAGGCCATAGGCTCTTGCGGTGCCGGGTAATAAAATACGTTCTAAAGCGTCATTCGCTACAAGCTCTGCTCCGTCTATGTAATCATACCTGTTTTTGGTTTTCTTATAAAAACTTTCAATCTCAAACGAATTTCCATTTTCGCGTTCTGTGGCAAAGCCTACTGCCCATTGGTCTGCGCGTTGTGGTTTTAAGTACTTTCCACTAGGAGTCCACACGTCGAGTGGGGTGGGCGAGGTTGTGTTTGAAATAAGATGAAGATATTGGTGTACACGTTGATAGCTCGCTTTCCACGCACTTTTTGAAGTACGATAGGCAACGGTAACACGTGGCTCAAGGTTGGTGTAAGCTGCGGTACTTTCACTTTTTGTATAGGTGCCAATAGGTGTAGCTTCCTGATAAACTCCCAAGTTGCTGTTATAGCTTATGGGTTGGTTTTCTGCGTAACGTTCTAATCCAGATTGTTGAAGCCTATTAAATTGGTTTAATCTTAGACCGTAACGCACCGCTAATGCAGGAGAAAGTTCTTGCTCTGCGCTGATGTACACAGAGGCTTCAGCAGCAAATTTTTGTTGTAATTGTTGGTCGTTAAAACCTGAGTCTGAAGTGAGAGGACGAATAAATCCTGGGTTAAAACTGTAGTATGTAGTTTGTAGTCCTGTTTCAAGGGAGAGCTTTTCTGAAACGTTATAACTTAAATCATATTTAAGGTTGATGTTTTTAATTCCCGAATCCCAATCAAATCCAACAAAATCAAGCGCTAAACCATAATAGTAATCGCTGTAGATTAGAGAAAGATTTCCAAAAACACGGTTTGAAAACAATGTATTTAATCGAAGGTTTACTACGGTATTTCCATAGGTGTTGACAAAAGTGTTGTCAAAAGAAACTACATCACGCCCAAAATAACCTGATAGTAATAGCCGATTTTTTTCATTTAAAGGCATGGTTATTTTAGTATTTAAATCATAGAAATAGGCAATATTAGGATTGTTTAGTGCTTTTAGAAAAAGGTGTGCATAGGTGCCTCTTCCGGCCAATAAAAACGACCCTTTTCCAAGGGGTCCTTCTACCAATCCTCTGCTTGAAACCACTCCAATACCACCATTAAAACGAATCCGGTCTTTGGCACCTTCTTTTTGATCTATACGAAGCACAGATGCCGCTCTTCCGCCATACGACGCTGGAATTCCACCTTTGTAGAGTTGCACATCTTTAATAGCATCGGTATTAAAAACAGAGAAAAAGCCGAATAAATGAGAGGAATTAAATACCGTTGCTTCATCAAGTAGGATGAGGTTTTGGTCTGCACCACCGCCACGCACATTAAATCCCGACGCACCTTCACCTGCACTGGTTACTCCCGGAAGGAGTTGGATGACTTTTAAAATATCGGACTCTCCAAGAATAACAGGTGTTTGTTTGATGCTTTTTGCCGAGAGGCGATTAACGCTCATTTCTGGTGCACGTAGCCGAATACGTTCAACATCTTCGCTCACAATTACTTCGTCAAGTTCTTCACTTTGTGGCGCCAAGGAAATGTCTTGAGTGGTATCTGCTTGAAGCGACAGTGAAATTATTTTCGTTTCAAACCCCAAATTTTGGTAGATAATGCGGTAGTCTCCTTTGGGCAGGGTAAGCGAGTAAACACCGTAGTTATTGGTTACGGTGCCTAAGGTTGTTCCTTGTGCATATATCGTAACACCCAACAAAGTTTCTTTAGTGTCAGTAGCAGTGACTGAGCCACTGAGAGTAAAAGATTGTGCATGGGCTATTAGCCCTACGAATATCCAAAACAGGAATAGCGTACGTTTCAAAGCAATTTTTTTGCTAAGATACGTATCCTAATCTATGCTTCTAAAGCTGTGTCTAGATTTTCTTTTATGGCCGCAAGGAATTCTTGAGTAGTGAGGTAGTGTTCACGAGTCATTTCTTCCTTATGAATGAGCATAGCTAAATCTTTGGTCATTTGCCCACCTTCAACAGTTTGAATACAAACCTCTTCAAGTGTAGTGCAAAATTCAGCTAAATCACGGTTACTATCAAGTTTGGCGCGGTGAGCCAATCCACGTGTCCAAGCAAAAATAGATGCAATTGGATTTGTAGATGTTTCTTTGCCTTGCTGGTGTTGACGATAGTGTCGGGTAACGGTTCCGTGTGCTGCTTCGGCTTCTAGTGTTTTTCCATCGGGGGTTACTAGGGTAGAAGTCATCAAACCTAAGGAGCCAAATCCTTGTGCTACAGTATCTGACTGGACATCACCGTCATAGTTTTTACATGCCCAAACAAATCCACCGTTCCACTTCATGGCTGCGGCAACCATGTCATCAATCAGCCGGTGTTCATAGCTAATTCCAAGGGCTTCAAATTGATCTTGAAATTCATTTTCATAAACCTCTTGAAAAATATCTTTAAAGCGCCCATCGTAAGCTTTCATGATGGTGTTTTTGGTAGATAGGAACAAAGGCCATTTTTTACTGATAGCTCTGTTCATACATGAACGGGCAAAACCATAAATCGAAGAATCGATATTGTACATACTCATGGCAACACCTCCTTCTTGAAACTGATATACTACCCAGGTTTGAGCTTCACCACCATCTTCTGGAGTAAAGGTCATGGTTAGCGTACCTTTTCCTTTGATGACAGTATCGGTAGCACGGTATTGATCTCCAAAAGCGTGACGACCTATACATATAGGTTGTGTCCAGCCCTGTACATAGCGTGGTACATTACTCATGATAATGGGTTCACGAAACACAGTTCCCCCTACAATATTGCGGATGGTTCCGTTAGGTGAACGCCACATTTCTTTTAATCCAAATTCTTCAACGCGGTTTTCGTCTGGTGTGATGGTAGCACACTTTATTCCCACGTGGTATTTTTTAATTGCTTCGGCAGCGTCAATGGTAATTTGATCGTCTGTTGCGTCGCGTGAGGTTACACTCAGATCATAGTATAATAGTTCAACGTCAAGGTAGGGAAGAATAAGTTGTTGTTTAATGAAGTCCCAAATGATTCGAGTCATTTCGTCTCCGTCCATTTCAACTACTGGGTTTGCAACATGAATTTTGGCCATGGGTTATGATTAAATTGGGCGCAAATATACGCCCCGATTGGGGGATAAAAAAACCGCAGCTCAAATTTTGAACTGCGGTGTGTGTTTTGTAACAAAAATAAGATTGGTTTGGAGGTTTTTCAAAAAAAACCAAGTCTATTTGTGCTGACGCTCTTTAATACGCGCTTTCTTTCCTGTAAGGTTACGGAAGTAATAAATACGTGAACGACGAACTTTACCACGACTGTTTACCTCAATTTTTTGAATTCCAGGTAAGTTGATAGGGAAAATACGCTCTACACCAACCGTACCTGACATTTTACGGATGGTAAACGTCTTGGTAGCACCACTCCCTTTTATTTGAATAACGACTCCTTTAAAAAACTGTGTACGTACTTTTTCGCCTTCGCGAATTTCATAATAAACGGTGATGGTGTCTCCAGCTTGAAAGCTTGGAAATTCTTTTTTGGGAACAAATTCGTCCTGTACATATTGTAGTAAGGCCTCCATGTTATCGAATTTAAATTATCGCAAAGAAACATACACGTACCTCGCCAGCGGTTTCAAAGCGGATGCAAATATACACCATTCATATTAGTTGTACAAAGACAGCCCTTTTTTTTGCACACTCCTACATGATATTCCAAATTGTAATACTTTTATAGGGCAGGTTAATATAGGAAATGTAAGTAATCATATAGTGTTGGCAGGCGGAATGGGGAATGAACGATTAACAATTGATAATCTTGGTAACGCAGGAATTAGAACTATTAGTCCAACAGATGATTTACATGTTGAGGGAGATACCCGTATTACAGTTGCTTTAAAAGATTCAAATAATGATGCCGGAACATCGGGACAAGTACTTTCTTCAACCGCTACGGGTACAGACTGGATAAACACCTCATCAACAGTAATAGGTTCTTGGATATGGGAGGAAGGCACTAAATATCTTATTCATGACTTAGGTTTTGTAAGTGGTTCATATAGCACAATTCCTTTTAATACTACACCCATTGTAGTGAATACATCAGCAAATCCTGCTGGCTTTGCTTTTAATGCAACAAACTATAGTGTAACCCTGGAGGCCGGTAAGACCTATAAAATTAATGCGGATTTTAGTGTATATAGAACTGGTGGCTCGGTAACTCTTCGTTTAGTTGATGTAGCCGATAGCACCAATGTTTTGATGTATAGTGCCAACCTTTATAGTACCACCTACAGTGGCGCCAGCCCCTCAATAAGGGGCTTGGTAGTCCCTACAACAACAGCAGACTATGTTTTACAGGCACACATAAATGGAACCAACGCATCTCTTTCGGCTCCATCTTCAATAGCGCCTTCGGGGGTTTTGCCGGCAGCCAATATAGTGGTAGAAAAACTATTAGATTAGAAATAAAGTATCATTTTAAGCTAACTTATCTGAATAGGTTTTACAGTTTTAAGTATCAGTAACTGGGCTGGATTTTTACGAAGAAAGTTGGTTTTTGAGCTATCTAGCACTACTTAAAGTAAATCTGGACGTTTGTTCTTCGTTATTTTAAGTGCTTGCTCTTCACGCCAAGTCTCTATTTTTGGTGTATTCCCCGAGGTTAAAATTTCGGGTACTTTACGCCCGTTATAGTCGGCTGGCCGGGTATATACAGGGGGTGCTAAAAGTCCGTCTTGGAACGAGTCGGTTAGGGCAGAGGTTTCATTTCCTAATACTCCTGGAATGAGTCGGATAAGGCTGTCGCACAACACGGCAGCTGCCAGTTCGCCTCCAGAAAGCACATAATCGCCAATAGAAATCTCGTGGGTTACAAACATATCCCGTACCCGTTGATCAACACCTTTGTAATGTCCGCAAAGCACGATAATGTTTTGTAACAATGAAAGTTGATTGGCCGTTCCTTGATTTAATACATCGCCGTCGGGTGTCATGTATATCACGGCATCATAGTCGCGTTCAGATTTGAGTGCGCTTATGCATTTGTCGATGGGTTCAATCATCAATACCATGCCCGCACCACCACCATAGGGATAATCGTCTACTTGCTTGTAGCTGTTTGAAGTGTAATCACGTAAATTGTGAAAGTGTACTTCTACTAAACCAGCATCTTGTGCTCGTTTCATGATAGACCCTTCAAATGGGCTACGCAAAAGGTCAGGAACGACGCTTATAATGTCTATTCGCATGTGGTAAAGATAACGAAAAGGGAATAGGCGGGTTAGGTAATAGGTATTAGTGAATAGGTTATAGTAAATAGAGATTAGGTAACTATAGTAGTAATTTGTAGTTTTAAATGGCAAACCCTAAATCTATGAAACTCACTACCCCCATTGGTTTCATTTTCACTTTACGAAACAAAAATATATTGCTCGATTTTCAGTTAGCTCAACTGTATGAAGTAGGAACACGTGTCTTGAATCAGGCAGTAAAACGAAACCGCAATCGTTTCCCTGAAGATTTTATGTTTCAACTTACCATTAGTGAAATGCAAAACTTGATATCACAAAATGTGATTTCAAGTGAGCAGCACGGAGGTCGCCGAAAATTACCTTTCGCTTTTACAGAACAAGGCGTAGCTATGTTGAGTTCTGTATTACGTTCCGAAAAAGCCATAGCCGTCAATATCGGTATTATGCGTGCCTTTGTTGCCATGCGCCAGCATGCGTTAAACTATTAAGCCTTGACTACTGCCCTCAAAAAACTGGAAAACAGTACCAACCATCGTTTTGCAGAAGTAGGAAAAGTTTTAGATGCACTTTTGGAACAAAAACAACAGCAGGAAAACGTGGCAC
>JAYPBW010000025.1:0-20009 GCA_038124405.1 Flavobacteriaceae bacterium
CATCATGCCTGCTCTCAGAAAATGTTTATAATAACGAATAGAATCTGTTGGTGTCATGATGGTATCGATATCTCCAGCCCAACTAAAGACTTCCATTTGCGTAGGCGTTTCAAAGCTTGCCAAGATAGTTTCTTCACTATGTCCTAGTGCGTTCATTTTACGCCACCTTTCTGACCTACGCTTAGCCTGATTCATGATGTTTTCAACATCCTCAGTTTCTACATCCAGAAACGGAGCTATTTCATTAAAGGCAGGTGCATTTTGTCTAAAAAACTCTTTTTGCAAATTGGGCATATGTGCCGCTACAGCCTGCTCAGCGTAGGTTTGTAACCTAGAATCGATAGTAGTATAAATGCTCAATCCATCTAAATAAAGATTGTAAAAACTACCGTCTTCTTTTGGGTTATCGGCAATCCAATTGCGCATAAATTGTTGTAAGTAGGCTCTAAAATAAGTGGCAATCCCTACTCGGTGAGATTGCGGATTAAAGTCTATCGAAATAGGAAGCGCAGCCAACGAGTCGCATTGAGTTTTGGTAATTAATTGATTTCGCAACATTTGTTGGTACACAATATTTCGTCTCTCGCGAACAAGTTCTGGACGCCGTAATGGGTTATACAAAGAAGAGTTTTTAAGCATTCCCACAAGCATTGCAGACTCACTTAAATCCAACTCTTTAGGTTCTTTTGAAAAGTATATTGAACTCGCCGAACGAAGCCCATCGGCATTGTAATTAAAATCATAGATGTTTAGATACATGGTTATGATTTCACTTTTAGTGTATTGACGCTCTAAACGGATGGCGATTACCCATTCTTTAATTTTTTGGGTGATCGCTTCAAATGTATTTCGCGAACGGACACCTGTAAAAAGTTGTCTTGCGAGCTGTTGGGTAATGGTACTCGCCCCTCCTTTTTTGCCAAAGTAAAACAATGCTCTTGCCGTTCCTTTGAAATCTATTCCAGAATGATTGTAAAAACGCTCATCCTCTGTTGCGATTAGTGCCTGAATCATTTCATTTGGAATTTCATCATAGGAAATAGGAGTTCGGTTATCATTAAAATAAAACTTTCCCAGAACAGTATCGTCTGACGAGATGATTTGCGTAGCTAAATTTGTTTTGGGATTTTCTAATTGACGAAATTCAGGCATAGCACCAAGTAGCCCTAAAGAAGCGGCGCCGAATATGGTCAACACACCCAATACCGAAAGGCCAAATCCCATCCAGAGTATTCGAACAAACTTGCCGTATTTTCTTTTTTTATTCATTTGATAGTGGGGTTAATTTTATTCCAATTTGATGTATTCCAACAAGGATTTTATCGGCAACCAATTGCTCTGTCTCTCGCACCGCTGGGCGAACACGGAATTTATAATTTCCAGGCTCATTAAGCATAAAATTTTCTAAATATGGAAGCGTGTGCTCTTTAACGTAGAGTCCTTTCCCTTTCCATCTACCATCAGGATTTGCCAGCACAAAACTCAGCGTGTCAGTCTCCTTCACTCCTTTTGGACTTTCCCATTGTGAAATCACATGAATATTGGCAAATGGGTACGAATCGTCGTGCCGTAAAATCAAATCTATTGCATAAGCCTTTTGAGGCAAACGGTGGGTGTAATTAAATTCCGCCCATTCGTTTTGAATCCAACCCTCATTAGGCAACTCTTTGAAAAGCAACACATTTTTTTTAGAACACGCTACTAACAAAAGAACTGAGGCTATAAGAAGAAATCGCTTTGTCACAATTAGTTTATTGTCTTTAAGTGGTGTGCGCGTCCTTTTTTAAAGATTTTATTGCTGTTGTGTTTTCCCTTACGAAGGGCTTTTTGCTCATCGGCAGGCAAGCTCGAAACATCCGAACACTCGCTAGAGCAACAGTCATTAAATGCTGCGGCGCAAGAAGGACATTGAATAAACAATAAATGACAGGCTTCATTGGCACAATTCACGTGCACGTCGCATGGTGCTCCGCACTGGTGACATGAAGAAATGATATCTTCTGAAATAGCCTCACTTCTACGCTCATCAAACACAAAGTTTTTACCTAAAAACTTATTTTCAAGCCCTTGATTTTTGACTTGTCGGGCGTATTCAATAATGCCACCTTCAAGCTGATATACTTTTTTGAATCCCTTGTGCTTGAAATAAGCACTTGCTTTTTCGCAACGAATGCCGCCTGTACAATACATTACTAGGTTTTTATCTTCTTTGTGCTCGGCAAGATCTTCTTCAATGATAGGTAGTGAATCTCGGAAGGTGTCCACATCGGGTGTGATGGCACCTTCGAAATGACCAATTTCACTTTCGTAATGATTTCGCATATCTACAAGCACTGTGTCATCTTGACTAGTAAGCGCGTTAAAATCCGCAGCATTTAAATGAATACCTTTATTAGTTACATCAAAAGTGTCATCATTTAGACCATCAGCTACAATTTTGTTCCGTACCTTAATCTTGAGTTTTAAAAAAGATTTGTTGTCTTGTTCAATGGCAATATTGAGTCGAATTCCTTTTAAAAAAGCAATGCTATCTAGATGAGATTTAAAAGCATCAAATTTGGGAGCTGGAACTGAAAGTTGTGCATTAATTCCTTCGTGAGCCACATAAATTCTCCCTAATACTTCTAACGCATTCCATGATATAAAAAGGTGATCTCTAAGCACTTGTGGATTGCCAATATGAGCATATACATAAAAAGATAATGTCAGGCGTTCATCACCCGCTTTGTCAATTAGGGCAGCGCGTTCATTTGCGCTTAATGTATTGTACAGTTGCATGCTATACAGTATTAAGATTATGACACAAAGGTATCAAATTAAAAATGCGTATAAAAAAAGGTAGAGCCGCATAAAAATTGTACTTTAGCATGAAGCTAAAAAAAGAAGCATGAGTAACGAAAAAGATGCAAAACTAAAAGCACTACAACTAACCCTCGACAAACTTGATAAAGCCTACGGCAAAGGAGCTGTAATGAAAATGGGCGACAACGTTACCGAACAAGTAGAGGTTATTTCTTCTGGGTCCCTAGGACTTGATGTGGCTTTAGGCGTAGGAGGCTATCCAAGAGGTAGAGTAGTTGAAATTTACGGTCCCGAATCTTCAGGAAAAACCACACTAACACTACATGCTATTGCCGAATGCCAAAAAACAGGTGGGATAGCAGCCTTTATTGATGCCGAACATGCTTTTGATCGTTACTACGCTAAAAGCTTGGGTGTAGAAATTGATGATCTTATTATTTCACAACCTGATCATGGAGAACAAGCGCTAGAAATCGCGGATAATCTTATTCGTTCTGGAGCCGTAGACATTGTGGTGATTGACTCTGTTGCAGCACTTACTCCCAAAAGCGAAATTGAAGGTGAAATGGGCGACTCCAAAATGGGGCTTCATGCCCGTTTGATGTCGCAAGCTTTACGGAAACTCACTTCCTCAATAAGCAAAACGAATTGTACAGTTATTTTTATCAATCAATTACGCGAAAAAATTGGCGTGATGTTTGGAAACCCCGAAACTACAACAGGCGGGAATGCATTAAAATTTTATGCTTCGGTGCGGCTTGACATCCGCCGTTCAACTCAAATTAAAGACACGAATGGGGCTGTTTTGGGCAATAAAACACGAGTAAAGGTGGTAAAAAACAAAGTAGCGCCACCCTTTAAAACAGTTGAATTCGACATCATGTATGGTAAAGGTATTTCGCGCATTGGCGAATTACTTGACATTGGTGTAGAAGCCGAAATCATCAAAAAAAGCGGCTCGTGGTTTAGCTATGGCGACACCAAGCTTGGGCAAGGAAGAGATGCCGTAAAAACTCTTTTGGACGACAATCCCGAACTAGCAGAGGAAATTGAAGCTAAAATAAAAGACATTATCGCAGCAGCGGAGTAAAGATTATTTATACCCTTCTTCTTTTAATTTTTCAGCCATAAACTGATACACCTTTTCTTTAAGTGCAGGCATGTCCTTTTGGGTTAAGCCTTTGGTGTTAAAAGGCTCGTGGACATGTGCTCGCACAACCCCCGGCTTTCCAACCCAATACTTATAGGAGAACTGAAACGGAAAACGCTTTTTACAATCGGGAAGTGTGATAGGCACTATGGGAATTTGATGCTCAATGGCAATACTAAAAGCACCATTTTTAAAAGGCGCCATGAATACGCTGGGTTCGGGAACCAACCCTTCAGGGTAAATCATCATATTAAAGCCCAAAGCCAACTTACGTTTGGCTTGGGTATATACATTTTTTCTACTGCTAGCACTGTCTCTGTTAACTAAAATGGCGCCACGCTTGTATATGGTAGCAAACAAAGGAATACGATCTAATTCCATTTTTCCCACAAACACGGCAGGCTTACGAATGGTCATAAAGACCATCATGATGTCAATCATGCTTAGGTGGTTAGCCACAAACATGTATTGCTTGTTATAGTCTATATTGGATTTGTATTTAATTGCGGGGATAAAGCCCATGCCAATCATAATAAGCGGAGACCAAAAATAGCGACCCACATAAAACACACCAGAGTACCATTTCTCTCGAAGTAAGCATAAAAACAAGAAAGGAAGAAAGAGTAGAATACCTATACATGAAAGGACATAAAACCACACGTTCCATAGCCCTAAAAGAAGCATCCGAATATAAACCATAGCTTCAAAAATAGGGATTGATGCGTGAAATCCGTTATTTTTGTGCAGATACAATTTCTATGGCACGCATCCTTACGGGAATTCAAAGCACTGGGACACCGCATTTGGGGAACTTATTAGGCGCTATACTTCCAGCCATTGATATGGCAAAAAACAACTCCGATGAGGCTTTTTTATTTATTGCCGATATGCACTCACTTACGCAAATAAAAGATGCCGCACAGCTCAAAGCAAATACGCATGCCACTGCCGCAGCATGGCTTGCTTGCGGGCTAGATCTTGAAACGACTTGCTTTTACCGTCAATCAGACATACCCGAAGTAACCGAACTTGCTTGGTACTTAAATTGCTGTTTTCCTTTTAGCCGCTTGTCGTTGGCGCACTCATTCAAAGACAAATCGGATCGATTAGAAGACGTAAACGCTGGACTTTTTACATATCCGATGCTTATGGCTGCAGATATTCTTCTTTATGATGCAGATTCTGTTCCAGTAGGAAAAGATCAACTACAGCATTTGGAAATGGCTCGAGATGTTGCCAGTCGTTTTCATACTGCTTATGGAGAGACATTTGTGCTCCCCGAAGCCAAACTTCAAAAAGACACTCAATATGTTTTGGGGACAGACGGAAGTAAAATGAGTAAATCTAAAGACAACACGATAAATATCTTTTTGCCAGAAAAAAAATTGCGCAAGCAAATTATGTCTATTTCCACCGACAGCACTCCGCTTGAAGCTCCAAAAGATCCTAATAGGTGCACCGTATTTTCTTTGTACTCACTTATAGCGAGTAAGTCGGAAATTGCAACAATGCGTTCACAATACGAGACTGGCGGATATGGCTATGGACATGCGAAACAAGCCTTATTTGAAGTCATTTTGAATCGTTTTTCAAATGCTAGAGAGCAATTTGATGCGTATATGCAACAACCCGATCAGTTAGAACAACAACTTTTAAAAGGAGCAGAAAAAGCGAGAAAAGTGGCGCAAACTGTTTTAGGTCGTGTTCGGAAAAATTTAGGGTTTACTACGCACTCCTTTTAAACTGTTTTCCTGCTTGCGCTGTAACCACTCCTTTCATTTCTAATTGAAATAAAAGACTTGCCACCTCACTTACTTTGAGATTGGCATCAAGAGCTATTAAATCAATGTGTTTGGGTTGATGGGAAATATGCTTCAGCAGTTTTTTTTCTTTTTCATTTAGTGAAACAAAAAGCTTTGTTTGTTGCACAGGAAATTCCTTTTTTCCCCACCCCAAAATACGCGCTACGTCTTCTCCAGTCGTGATGCATTCAGCCTGTCTGTTTTTTATAAGCTCCAGACATCCACCTGAAGTAAGATCGGTAGGTCTTCCTGGGATTGCCAATACATCACGCTGATAGCCAAGAGCATATTGCGCAGTGGTTAGCGCGCCTCCTTTTTGCCGTGATTCGACGATAATGGTAGCTTGTGCCAGTCCTGCAATAATTCGATTTCGTTGTAAAAAGTGAGTTCGCTGAAACGATTCTTTTGCCCAGTATTCGGTTAGAAAACCCCCAGAGCCTTCTATTTTTTTTCTGTATTTATTGTGTTGCTTTGGGTAGCACTGTAATATTCCATGCGCTAGGCAGGCACATGTAATTAAACCATGTTCTAGCGCTGCAAGTTGTGCTTCTATATCAACGCCATACGCATAACCTGAAACAATTATGGGTTGGTAGGGGACTAGAGAGGCAACAAGTTTTTTTATAAATATCTTACCATGAGCACTTGGCTGTCGGGCTCCTACTATACTAACAATTCGGGTGGTAAGTGGAAAAGATTTTCCAGAGTAAAATAATACTAAAGGCGCATTTTGACACTGATTTAGTGACGCAGGAAAAGCGGCGTCTGAATGTGCAACCCATTGAATATTATGCGCCTCAATGACTTCTACTTTTTTTTGGCAGCATCTAAAATTGGCTGCGCATTTAGTGATTTAAAAACCGGAATTAATGTTTTAAAAGACGCTTGGTTTGTACGATGAATTTCTTCAAAAACAGCAGTCGCACTACCAAAATAACGGATGAGTTTTCGGGCAGTTACGCATCCTATTCTAGGAAGCCTAGTAAGGGCAAGGGTAGCAATAAGCTCAGAATGTGTCATAAGATTTAGGAACTGTAAACATACAAAAACAGAAGTTTTTGAATTCCCCCAAAAAATGTACATTTGTGTTATGGAGCTTTCAGCGCATATTTACTACTTATTGTTCAAGCACGATTGTGTTACCATTCCAGGATTTGGGGCTTTTTTGGTAGAGCAAAAAGAAGCATATTATGATGCTTCTAAGCAGCTCTATGTTCCGCCTAAAAAAGTGCTTTCTTTTAATGAACAAGTTCAGTCGAATGATGGTATACTTGCCACGCACATAGCCGCTTCATATAACCTTAGCTATGAGCATGCGGTAAAGGATATCCATAAAGAAACCATTAGATGGAAAGAGCGTGTCCAAAAGGGAACGCTTAAGCTGCCTACATTGGGTGCCTTCCTTCAAAATAAAGAACGGAAGTTGGTTTTTGAACCCTATTCGGGCTTCAATTTTTTAGTTTCTAGTTATGGGCTACCTCAAGTTACAGCTCACCCTATTTCAAGGACAATTGCCGAAAGACCAACCAATCCACCAGTATATTTTACACTTGAACATAAGAAATCTAGACGCATGGTTGGCTATGCAGCGGTAGCAGCTAGTGTTCTAGCGTTGTTTGCTATTGGGTCGAACGGCTATCTGAATCAACAAGCAAATGCGCCATGGCAAACGGAGCAAA
Source organism: Flavobacteriaceae bacterium (assembly GCA_038124405.1). Classification (GTDB taxonomy): domain Bacteria; phylum Bacteroidota; class Bacteroidia; order Flavobacteriales; family Flavobacteriaceae; genus UBA7446. The sequence continues at coordinate 7,434 of JAYPBW010000025.1, forward strand.
CCTTGCGTCAACAAGCCCGTGAACAGGCTGCGGTATCAGTTTATGATTTGGGAGAGTTGCCTACATTGAAAATTGAACTTCCTAAAGCAAAACAGCCCCAAGATTATCATGTAATAGCAGGCTCTTTTAGAAGCGAAGCAAATGCATTACGCCTGGCCACTTCCTTACAGCAAAAAGGCTATTATGGAGCAAAGAAATTGCCTCAGACAACAAAAGGATTTTATCAAGTGTCGTTTTCATCTTTTCCTACTATGCGTGAAGCTTACAATGCCATGACTTCTATTAGGCGCAACAATTACCCTGAAGCTTGGGTGACAAAAAAATAACTCCATGAAACCAAAACACCCTGAAGCATCCAAGACGGTTATGACCGACTTGGTGCTGCCCTCTGACACCAATCCTATTAACAATCTTTTCGGTGGCGAATTGTTGGCTCGCATGGACCGTGCAGCCTGTATAGCAGCGCAAAGGCATTCGGGGCAAATTGTGGTTACTGCCTCGGTAAATCACGTGCATTTTAGAAAGCCTGTCCCGTTGGGAAGCGTTCTTACACTAGAGGCAAAGGTGTCTCGTGCTTTTGGCACTTCTATGGAAGTATTTATAGATGTTTGGATTGAAGCCCATGACGGAACTTTTCGTGAAAAAGCAAACGAAGCTATATACACGTTTGTAGCCGTAAACAAACAAGGTACTCCTGTTTCAGTGCCACCCGTTTTACCCGAAACCGAACTAGAACAACAACGCTATGATGGTGCGTTACGGCGCAGACAGCTTAGTTTGATTTTAGCAGGTAAACTAACCCCCGACAAAGCAACCGAGTTGAAGGCGTTATTTAATTAGCCTCCCTAATTAAATAGGCATAAACGGCAAAGTGGTCACTGAAGCCACCTAAAAAACGACCTCCAGCAAAACTCCTAAACGGATAACCTTTATATTTCCCCTCTTTGTTAATCAAATAGGGCTTATTAAAAATACCCGCTTTCCAAAACCGCCACTCTTTTTTCTTGGTTTTTAGTAGTCCGCTCGATACATGGATTTGATCTAAGACATTCCAATTTCCCCTATAGCAATACGTGCCAATTCCCTTTTTGTAAAACACCCGCATAGGGTCATAAAGGAGGTTGTTTTTAAACACCTTTCTTTTGTTGTCGGTGGTTTTAAGTATTTCGCTTAGGCTTTTGTTCGAAGGTTCGTCATTGAAGTCGCCCATGTTTACAATGTTTGCTTTTGGATTCTGCTGTAATATAGAGTCCACCAGTTTTTTGTTTAGCTGTGCGGCATCTATTCGGTTAGGCTCGCTTCGTTGTTGTCCGCCACTACGTGAAGGCCAATGGTGCACTAAAAAGTATACAGGTTCTTTTTCAAGCAACCCATATACGACTAATTGATCCCGAGTAAAGTCTCTTGTGCCGTCCTTTTCGTATAGTCGCAGCACATGATTTTTAAATGCTGTAGGCAAAAAGTGTTTTTTTTGATAAATAAGTGCAACATCAATACCTCGCTCGTCGGGCGAATCAATATGTATTATGCCGTAGTTGTACGGTTTTAGCGCAGGGTCTTCAATGAGGGCTTCAATAACACCGCGGTTTTCTACCTCACAAAGCCCAATTACAGCCGGAGGCTGGTTTGTGGTTTCTCTACCAATTTCTGACAATACCTTGGCTACGTTTGCCACCTTTTTCCTATAGATATTTTCTGTCCATCGGTCCCGTCCTTCTGGAGTACGATCGTCATCACGGGTGGCAGGGTCGTTATATGTGTCAAAAATGTTTTCTACATTGTAGAACGCTATACTCAACACCACATAAATTTTTTTGCGCTGCCCAAAGGTGAAGCTACTTAAAAAAACAAACAACAATAGGGCACGAAAAACTTGCGGTGTGTGCATAATATGCAGATAAATATTATTGTGCTAAATTTATGACAATAATTCCCAAATTATGAACGGGCATTACCTACTTTTTGCCTTACTTTTTTCGTGCTATTCCCTTGCTCAAAACACCATTGAAGGAGTGGTTGATTCTTCGGGCAGTCCTCTTGCTAATGTTTCTGTTAGAGCAACTCCATCCAATGCGCATGACTTTACAGCAGAAGATGGCAGCTTTTCCCTCTCTGTTAACGCCCCCCAAACCCTTACTTTTCTGCTCAACGAATTTGAGCCTTACATTTTAACCGCGCGTGTGAGCGATGTACTTTTAATTACCCTACAACACCATACGATCGAGGAAGAAATCTATGACAATACAGCACTCCATATTATTAATTTAAACGATGATGAACTAAACACCGAAGGGGATAATCGTGATAATATTTCAGGAGTTTTACAATCGAATAAGGATGTTTTTTTACGTACCGCAGCGTTTGAATTAAGCCCTTCTTTTTTTAGCCTTAGAGGTCTTGATTCTCAAAACACTGCTGTACTGATTAATGGAATTCCAATGAACAAGCTGCACAACGGTCGTCCGCAATGGAGCAATTGGGGCGGGCTAAATGACGTGCTTCGAAACCAAGATGAAGCCTTGGCAATTTTATGCATAGCAGATCAATTAACGTTTGATGACTAAACAAAAAAAGACATTTGACCACCACAAAAGAATCTTTCAAAAAAGAATTCTAAGTAGATGGGCGAATAATAGAATCACTCTTCAGGTGTTTTGTACCTTTGCACCATAATAAAATTAGGTATGATTTTTTCAATGACAGGCTACGGTAAGGCTGAGCACAATGTTCAGGGCAAAAAACTACGCATCGAAGTCAAGTCATTAAACAGCAAATCGCTAGATCTTAATTTTCGTGTCCCTTCTCGTTATCGAGGTCTAGAACTCTTGGCTCGAAAAGAATTGGCAACCTTGCTTCATCGTGGCAAGCTTGAAGTCAATGCTTTTGAAGAATGGGTAGATGCCCAAGCTGCAGTCCAACTAAACTCCGAAGTAGTGGCAAACTACTTAACACAACTCAAAGCGATCAAACCACTCGATGATGCAGCACTTTTGCCATTAGCTATGCGCTTGCCAAATGTTTTAGCGGCCACAAACGACGAACTTTTGGCTGAAGAAAAAGAGATTTTTTTAAGCACACTAAAAGAGGCTGCCATGAATCTTGTTGCCTATCGTGAAGAGGAAGGAGTTGCATTAGGACAAGACTTAGACAAACAGCTACATCAAATACATGCTCAACGGAGGCAAATTGCAGAAGAAGCAAGCAGCCGTATTGAGCAGCGCAGACAGAAATTAGAGGAGAGTTTAGTCCAGATTTCTGTTGATTTTGATAACGAACGACTCGAGCAAGAATTAGTGTATTATCTTGAAAAATGGGACATTAACGAAGAGTTAGTACGCCTTGAACATCATTTGACATACTTTCAAGCCACTCTTAATGAGAACACACCTACGAAAGGAAAGAAACTAGGGTTTATCTCCCAAGAAATGGGCAGAGAGATTAATACTATTGGCTCAAAAGCCAATGATGCAGCACTACAAAAGCGTGTAGTTGTCATGAAAGATGCACTTGAACGGATAAAAGAACAAGTATTAAATGCACTGTAATGAAACAAGGTAAGTGCATTGTTTTTTCAGCCCCTTCAGGAAGTGGTAAGACTACTTTAGCCAAACATTTATTGAGTTTGCCTGAATGTAATTTGGCGTTTTCAGTTTCGGCAACATCTCGCCCTGCTCGTGGTAAGGAAAAGCATGGCAAAGACTATTATTTTTTGACGAAAGAGGCCTTTGCATCTAAAATAGAAGAAAATGCCTTTGTAGAGTATGAAGAGGTGTATCCAGGGATGTATTATGGAACCTTGCAGTCTGAGATTGAGCGTATTTGGTCAATGGGTAAAAACGTGCTGTTTGATATTGATGTAGTTGGTGGCCTTGCCAGCAAGAAATTGTATCCAAAATATACGTTAGCTGTATTCAGTCAACCTCCAAGCATAGCGGTTTTGGCGGATAGACTTCGCCAACGCGGAACAGATTCAGATGAAAAAATAGCTATGCGCATAGCTAAAGCAGAAATCGAAATGGCACGCGCAACAGCCTTTGATCATATTATACGTAACGAAAACTTAGAAATGGCCAAAAATGAAGTGGAAGAAGTGTTAGGCAATTTTTTGAAAACAGGAAACGAATTGCTCTATTTTGTGGTAGTTTTAACACAATACAAAACCGCCACATACACATTGCTCATGAGGTTTTAAGACATCAAAAAGCCGATAAGGTTCATTTTGTGCTTAGCCCCCAAAACCCACACAAATCAGAAACTGAATTGCTTGCGGAAAAGCATCGTCTAAACATGCTGCAACTAGCCTTGGAGAAGCATAAAAATCTGATTCCAAATGATATTGAGTTACACCTTTCAAAACCTAGTTACACTGCGAAAACCTTAAAAAAATTAGTCACAGACAACCCAACTGTTGAGTATGCATTGCTTTTGGGTGCAGACAATGAGGCACAGTTGCACACTTGGGATGACGCGAGTTACCTTATGCAGTTTCCTAGATATGTTTATCCAAGAAAAGGAGTTGTGCTTACAGAAAGCTCTCTTAAAATGACTTTTTTAGACGTAGAATTACAGGAAATTTCTGCTACTAAAATTCGATCAATTAAAAACCTCAGGGCACTAAAAAAATGGCTCCCCGAGCCTGTTATGGAATACATAGAAGCCCATCGATTGTTTTAGTGGTATTTTATTTTGCGTAGTATACGAAGGGTATCTTTTAGACTTTGGTAAGCCAGTTCACCTTCTTTTTTTATGCACCCCGAAAGCTCTTGAAGTTTATCTTTTGCTTCTTCAAATCCATTCAGAAAACACAGCATATAGGTTGGCGCTAAGTTTAGAACATCGGCTTGTTCGTTTTTATTCAGCTTGGCTCCTTTACGCAACTTATCACAAAGTGTGTTGTTGGCGTTGTATAAATGAAACAATAATTTTTTCTCAAACTTTGGGGGAGCAAATAAAAACTCCGTTTCAATTTGATAAGATCCTTTATCGTCAAATAGAAGCGACATACGCTCTAAGGGATAATACTTGTACAAGTTATTGAAGCCCAACCGCACATACTCGATAAGGCTAAAAGAATGTGTATCTACTTCTATTTCCACCTCGTCATGTACCGAATAAAACAACTTAACATGCTCGTTAATTAGCTCAACATCTACTCTTGAGTAGTAACTTTTTTCTTTCACTTTTTTTTCGAGCCCTGCCCAACACACCACAAACGATTCTTTAAACACTTTGTACTGCGGATTTAGTCCACTGTCATAGCGATGCACAAAATCAATCACACCGTCTAGTGTAAGTTCAATATTGTTATGCGCATGTTTTTCTATTTCAGCAACTACTTTAGAATTTACATCTTTGATTTTTAGATCAAAAACCTTCGACATAGAAATACTTCCATCTCTAAAAAACACAGACCCTCCGTAGTATTTCCAAATATTCTTTTTTAAAGAAGTCATTTTTTGTGCAGGGCGAATTGTAACTAAACCCACAACTTTTCCCTGCGGGAGGTGTGGAAAATGGATGTTTTCATAAAGAACAACAGGGGGGTTTTCTAGGTACGCATTGATGAGGTTTTGCAGTTTGGCATCATCAAAAAAATCAACGCCACAAACTTCATTGTCTTCATCACGTACGCCTACTACTATGTAGGAGTTGTTTTTTGGATTTGAGTTTGACAGGGCGCAAATATGTTTTAAAAACTTGGCTTTACCTTCTTTGTTTCCCAAGTTTAATTGCCTTTTTTTATCGTAAAAACTGTTCTCATCGTTGTGGGCAAGCAGATTTTTGATGAGCAACCTCTTATTAATCATTACTGTGGTTTCTCACAAAGTTAAAAACCTTTGCAAACTCTTTTTGTAATCATTACTGTAACTCCTATTTTTAACCTATTATTAACAAAGCCGCTGCACATTTTTATTCATTTTGCAGCAAAAATTGTAAAGACATAAAACATGAGCGATAACGCTGTAGACATTAAGGCGCTGAATGAGCGCATAGAAAAAGAGAGTGCTTTTGTGGATATTCTCACCATGGAAATGAATAAAGTCATTGTGGGACAGCAACATATGGTAGAGCGCCTCTTAATTGGATTATTAGGCCAAGGCCATATTCTTTTAGAAGGAGTTCCAGGATTGGCAAAAACACTTGCCATTAACACTCTTAGTAAAGCCGTGAAGGGAAGTTTTAGTCGTATTCAGTTTACCCCCGACTTGCTCCCTGCCGATGTTATTGGAACCATGATTTATAATACCAAGGAAAACGATTTTAGCATTAAAAAGGGACCTGTTTTTGCCAACTTTGTTCTTGCCGATGAAATTAACCGCGCCCCTGCCAAAGTGCAGTCTGCGCTTCTAGAAGCGATGCAAGAAAAACAAGTTACCATTGGCGATGAGACGTTTAAACTCAAGCTGCCTTTTCTAGTTATGGCAACACAAAACCCTGTAGAGCAAGAAGGGACATATCCACTTCCAGAGGCACAAGTTGATCGATTTATGCTAAAGGTTGTAATTGATTATCCAAATCTTACAGACGAACAACAAATTGTTCGAGCCAATTTAAACGACTCCTTTGGAACTGTGAAACCTGTTATTACAACTACTCAAATTGCAAAAGCACAAAAAGCGGTTAGAGAAGTTTATATGGATGAAAAAATTGAAAAATACATTTTGGATTTGATTTTTGCTACGAGGTATCCCGAGCAATACAAACTCCAATCATTAAAACCTCTTATTAGTTTTGGTGCCTCGCCTCGTGGTAGTATTAATTTGGCCACGGCTGCCAAGTGCTATGCTTTTATTAAACGAAGAGGTTATGTCATTCCAGAAGACGTTCGCGCTGTGGTGTACGATGTATTGCGCCACCGTATTGGTATAACATATGAAGCCGAGGCTGAAAACATCAGCTCACAAGATATCATACAGCGCATTGTTAATGCGGTAGAAGTGCCTTAGCATAAATTCACATATTAGTATGGATACGAAAGAACTTTTAAAGAAGGTTCGGAAGATTGAAATTAAAACTCGCCGACTGAGCAACCACATTTTTGGAGGAGAATATCACAGTACTTTTAAAGGTCGTGGAATGACTTTTAGCGAGGTCCGCCAGTACCAATATGGTGATGATGTTCGTGCCATTGATTGGAATGTTACAGCGCGTTATCAAGAGCCTTATGTAAAAGTTTTTGAAGAAGAAAGAGAACTCACATTAATGCTTATGGTAGACGTAAGCGGATCTGCCAATTTTGGAACGCAACAACAACTTAAGCGTGATACCCTAACCGAAATTGCAGCAACTCTTGCTTTTTCTGCTTTACAAAATAATGACAAAGTAGGATTGCTTCTTTTTTCAGATGACGTAGAATTGTTTATTCCTCCTAAAAAAGGAAAATCTCACGTGTTGCGTATTATAAGAGAATTGTTAGAGCAGCAACCTAAAAGCACCAAAACAAACATTTCTGGAGCACTAGAATACATAAGTAGAATTTTGAAAAAGCGCGCTATTGTTTTTGTTCTCTCCGACTTTTTAGACACTGACTACGCCCAAGCCGTACAGTTGGCTGCACGCAAGCACGATCTTACGGGCGTTCGCCTATTTGATCCTATTGAAGCAAAACTTCCTTCGGCTGGGCTACTGTTTATGCGAGATGCTGAAACAGGGGCGCATAAATGGGTGAACAGTTCCTCGAAAAGTGTGCGCACAGCCTATGCACTTGCGCATCGAAAAACAGCAGATTATTTCAATGGACAGTTTACCCGTCATGGAGCTGGTGCAATTGCTTGCGCAACTAATGAAAGTTACGTCAAAAAACTATTAACCTACTTCAAAAATCGTGGATAGATTGCTTCGACATATGGCAATTTTTTTTAGCTTGACTTGGGCAATGGCTCAAAATCAAGCAACAATTACCGCTGACACACTAGAGGTTAAAATTGCCGAGCAAATAACGATTGAACTATCGGTTGCCTCAACAAATGTTACACCTCAAGTTCAGTTTCCTCCATTTACCGCATTCATGCCCTTTGAGGTTATTGATGCCTCGAGCATTGACACCCTTATTTTGGATAATGCCACAACCTATACAAAATCGTATGCGATTATTCAGTTTGATACGGGTCGGTTTACCCTTCCTGCCCAAAAAGTCCTGGTCGATGGGGTATTGCTAACCACAGATTCAATTCAAATTCAGGTAAATGATGTAGCAGTTGACACGCTTGAACAACCTTTATATCCAATCAAAACCATATTACCCATGGCACAAAACACCACAGGATGGTGGAAACCTTATGCTTATGGATTTTTGATTATAGTTCTGTTGGGAATTCTTTACATTGTTTTTGTACGCACTCGAAAACGAATTCGTCAAGCAAGACAAAAACTACCTCCTTTTGAACGTGCACTTCAAGCCCTTCAAGCCCTTGAAACAAAACAGCTTAACGAGCAGGAAGAGTACAAAGCGTACTATTCTGAAATGACAAATATTGTTCGAAACTACCTAGAGGATGAAGCACATATCGATGCATTAGAGAGCACCTCAGATGAGCTACTTGCAAAGCTCGAATTGCTGCGTGACACGGGAAATTTAGAGTTAACGGCTGATACTATTGATCACCTTAAAGAAGTTTTACTTACCGCGGATTTGGTAAAATTTGCTCGCGCCCTTCCCGAAGAACGGCTGGCCAGAATAGATAGGGAAAAGATTGAATCGGTAGTAAAAGAAACCCAAGCAGCTTTGCCCGAACCTACAGAAGAAGAACGATTACAGAACGAGGCCTATGCCCGTATGAAAAGGAAGCAGCAACAGCAAAAACGACTTCAAATTGGAGGACTTTCTCTGCTGGGGGCAGTAGTTGTTTCTGCTCTCGTTATGATTTTTAATTATGGAGCTGTACAAGCAAAAGATCGTGTTTTTGGACATCCGACTTTGTCTTGGCTTGAACAACAATGGGTTGAAAGCAGTTATGGAATATCGCAAATGCAACTTGAAACACCAGATGTACTGGGACGGAAAACACTCCAAAATCGACTCCATCAACAGTTTGTGTTAGGCAGTTTAGAGGATGCTTTTATGATGGTGCTTTATATGGAGCATACCAAAGCCAAAGAAGAACAGACAATAGACTTACAACAGAAAGTCGATAAAGTAATTGGGTATTTTGACAGCATGGGCGCGACCAATATTTTCCAAAAACAGAATGACTATGCAACGACTTCGGGGATTGAAGGAATCTTGGCGTCGGGTTCTTTTGATTGGACAAAACAAAATGGAAAAACAAAGCGCAAAACATATGAAGTATATCACTTTACCGAAAATAAAGGATTTCAGCAGCTTCAAATGATTTATGATAGAAACGACCGCTATGCAAAAGATCTTATAGAAAGAGTTTTAGAGAGTATCCAGTTTAAATCGGAAAACCCATGATGGAGTATAGCTTTGCAAATCCAGAATTTTTTTGGGGGCTGCTACTTCTCCCACTGCTTATTGTTTGGCATATAATGTCGCGCAAAACACAAGTGGCACATGTGGTAAGCTCAAGTATTAGTGCCTTTACTAAAACGGGCATATTACCAAAGTGGCAACCTATTTTATGGACACTTCGCATATTGGCAATAGGACTTATTATAGTGGCTTTGGCACGACCGCAAACCCAAGACGTAAGTACGCAAACAAAAACAAATAAGGGGATTGATATCGTCATGGCAATTGATGTATCGTCAAGCATGTTGGCAAGAGATTTAAAGCCAAATCGGTTATCTGCATTAAAAAAAGTAGCTGCTGATTTTATTTCTAAACGTGCCTCAGACCGCATTGGACTTGTGGTATATGCTGGTGAGAGTTACACCAAAACACCCATTACTTCAGACAAGGCGCTTGTGGTTGATGTGCTTGGAAAAGTTAGCTATGACGGGGTAATAAACGACGGAACAGCGATAGGCATGGGACTAGCAACTGCAGTAAATCGCCTCCGCGATAGCAAGGCGAAAAGTAAAGTCATTATTTTACTTACTGATGGAGTGAATAACACAGGCTTTGTAGATCCAAAAACTGCTGCGGGCTTAGCCAGTTCATTTGGAATAAAAACATACACTATAGGATTAGGGAGTAACGGCAGTGCGCCCGCGCCCGTAGCCCTACGCCAAGACGGTTCTTTTGTGTATCAACTCACAAAAGTTGAGATTGACGAAGAACTTTTGAAAGCTATTGCTGCCGAAACAGGCGGCAGTTATTATCGAGCTACAGATAACAAAAAATTAGAAGCTATCTACAAAGAAATTGACAAGCTTGAACGTACCGAAGTAGAAGAAATCCGCTATACCAAATATCATGAACAATTTAGAGTGTTTGTGTTTTTTGCCATTGCAGCCTTTCTATTAGAATGGATTTTGCGTCACACCCTTTTTAAATCGGCATTGGCATGATACAGTACGAGCAAATACAATACCTTTATTTATTATTGCTTATACCTGCTATGGTATTTGGATATATTTTGTTTACACTTTGGAAAAAGCGCGCACAACAATCCATTGCTTCTCCCGAAATGCTGGCGCATATTGCTCCAGAACGCTCCTTTTTTAAAGGGTGGGCAAAACAAGTATTGTTATGGCTTGGGTTATCGTTTATTTGCTTGGGCTTAGTTAATCCGCAAATTGGAACTGAGTTAGAAACCGTAAAACGCGAAGGTGTAGATTTAGTTTTTGCTATTGATGTTTCTAAAAGCATGTTGGCTGAAGATATTGCGCCCAGCCGTTTAGAAAAAGCAAAGCGAATAGCGAGTGAGCTCATTAATAAGTTAGTCAGTGATCGGGTTGGGATAATTGCTTATGCCTCTTCAGCTATTCCTCATTTGCCCATTACTACAGACTATGCAGCCGCAAGAATGTTTTTGAATTCGCTTGATACAAACATGATTTCATCACAAGGCACTTCTGTATCTGCTGCTACTAGACTAGCAACCACCTATTTTGATGATGAAAATCAAACCAATCGAGTTGTTTGTATTATTTCGGACGGAGAAGATCATGGAGAAGATGCATTACTGGCATCTAAAGAAGCTGCTGCGCAAGGCATTACTTTTTTTACCGTTGTTGTGGGGACAGAAAAAGGATCGGTTATCCCTTTGAAGCAAGGGAATTCGGTAACGTACAAAAAAGATGAAAACGGAGAGGTTGTTGTTTCTAAAAGTGACTTTGAACAAATGAAATCTATAGCTGAAGAAACAGATGGGCTGTTTTCAGAAGGCAGTTCAACGGACACTGTAGTAACGGCTATTATTAACCGCCTTAAGGAAATGGATAAACAAGAATTTGAAGCAAAACAATTTGTTAAATTCAAAGATCAATTTCAATGGTTTCTAGCAATTGGTGTATTTTTGATAGTGTTAGATGGGTTGTTGTTTTACAGAAAAACCCAATGGCTTAAAAAACTAAATCTTTTTCATGATGCATAAATTTCTATGTATTGTTTTTTGGCTTCCCTTGGCGCTATGCGCCCAAGATCAAACGCTCGCACAACAAGCAGAAAATCATATTTATAAAGGGAATGAAGCCTTTGATGCGTTGAATGCCACAGAAGCAGAAAAAAACTACCGCCGTGCTTTGGCAACCGGAGAAAAGAAAGACGTTGCCCAATACAATATGGGCACAACCCTACAGCAAGACAATTACATTGATGAAGCTCTTAGGGCGTATGCCTATACAGCAAAAACAACTAAAGAAAAACCCAAAAAACATAGAACTTTTCACAATATTGGAAATGCTCTTATGCAAGCCAAAGACTATAAGGGCGCTGTAGAAGCCTATAAAAATGCGTTGAGAAACAACCCTAAAGACAATGAAACCAGATACAATTATGCTCTGGCAAAAAAAATGTTAGAGGACCAAGAAAAAGAAGATCAACAGGACCAGCAAGACCAGCAAGACCAGCAAGACCAGCAAGACCAAAATAATAAAGACCAAGATCAAGATAAAAAGGGCGATAAAGACCAAGATCAAGAAGGTAAAAATGAACAGGACAAAAAAGACAAGTCTGGTGATAATGGAGAGAACGATAAAGAAAATAAAGAGTCGGATAAAAATGAGCCAAAAGACCAAAAGGATGAGGGTGAAAAAGACAAGCAACCTCCTAAAGCTCAACCAACACAATTATCTCCACAACAAGTACAAAATTTGTTAGAGGCGATGAACAATGAAGAGAAAAAAGTACAAGACAAAGTCAACGCCAAAAAGATAAAGCCTACCGGCACCAAAAGTAAAAAAGACTGGTAATGAGCAAACTAAAGATGTTATGTGTTTTTGTTGCTATGGTGGTTTCACCAGTGCTATTCGCACAAGTTACTTTTGAGGCAACAGTGAGTAAAACCGAACTCGGCATTAATGAGCGTCTACGCATAGAATTTACCATGAATAAAGATGGAGATAATTTTCGACCTCCTTCTTTTGATAGATTTCGAGTAGTGGCAGGACCAAATCAGTCTGTTAGTAATATGTTTGTTAATGGGCAACGTTCTTTTTCAAAAAGCTATACCTATTTTTTGACACCTTTAAAAAAAGGAACATCTACAATTGAGCAGGCATCTATCGAAA
>JAYPBW010000026.1:0-5700 GCA_038124405.1 Flavobacteriaceae bacterium
GTCATGGAAACTTCAAATCGTTGCGCGGGAAAATATTTGTTAATACTGTTTTTTATATCTTGTTCAATAGCTTCCATGCGTTCGGTGCTTACATCTTTTAGCATTACTGTTATGCGTGCATATTGGCCGGTTTCATCTATCAAACGAGTTAAAAAATTAGCTTCATCCCCCAAGTTTTTAGCATATGCGAGAATAAAGTTATTTTCTTGATTTGTAGGGAGTTGGAAGTATTTTGGATTTCCATTATAAAAAGACTGCTTGAGGTATTTTGCCACTGCAACTGCTGATACCGGATTTGAAAGTTCTGGAATTTCACGTAAGTCGTTTTCCAATCGGTTGATTCTATTGAGAGTCGATAAGCGAGTTGCTCCATTTTTTCGTTTGGTGTCTACCATAATCTCAATGGGCATAATGCCTTTGAAGTGGGATTCAAAAAACCGAATGTCTTTGTAAAAACTTGCTTTTCTGGGCATATCATCAACAATAGTCCCCGAAAGCCGAATTTCATACATACCAACAATGCTTAGCATCAAAGCAATTACGGCCACAAAATATACGGCAACTCGGTGATGTTTAACCATACGCTCCATCCACGATACAAAACCTGACATCCATTTTCTGTTGAGATGCTCCAAGTGCTTTTTCTTTGGAACCTTCATAAAGCTGTAAATGATAGGAATCATTAACAAGGAAAGCACAAAAATCATCATGATATTGATAGAGGCTATAATTCCAAACTCTCTTAGAAGTGTGCTATTGGTAAGCATAAAAGTAGCAAACCCACAAGCCGTTGTCATGTTAGTCATTAGGGTAGCATTACCAATTTTTGAAATGACTCGTTGCAGTGAGCGCGCTTGATTGCCATGTTTTTTGATTTCGTTTTGGTACTTATTAATAAGGAAAATACAATTCGGGACACCAATAACAATTATAATGGGTGGAATAAGAGCTGTAAGAACAGTGATTTTATATTCTAATAAACCAATAATCCCAAAAGCCCACATTACACCAATAACCACAATGGACATGGAAATAAATGTAGCGCGATAAGAACGGAAAAAGAAAAAGAAAATAAGGGTAGTAACCAGAGTGGCCACAACAACAAAAAGTCCAATTTCGTCCAAAATCATTTTGGCGTTGATGGTACGTATGTAAGGCATGCCAGAAATCCGTACATCAAGGTTTGTCTGTGCTTCAAATTCTTCAACTTTCGGAATAAGAACATCATCAATAAATACTTGACGCTCTCCGCTATTTACAATTTCTGGGCGAAGATATACACCTGTTTGTACCACAGCTGTTTTTTTATTGAAAAGCAGCTGGTCGTAAAGTGGTTGCTGTTGATATAAAAATCTTTTTAAAGCAGACGCTTCTTCTTTTGTTTTAGGATTTTGGAAAGGAATTGGGGCTATTTCAAAAGTTTTATTTTTGGTGTTGCGTTTTAGTTGGGTAAGCTCGCTTATGCCCACAACATAATCAATACTGGGCGACATAGCTAAACTATCTCCAAGTGCTTTCCATGCCGTAAGTTTTTCGGGAGTAAAAAACTGATCGTCTTGCACGGCAATAACCACCATGTTTCCTTCTTCGCCAAAGCGCTCTAAAAACTCTTCATAAAAAGTATTAAATGGATGGTCGTCTGGTAAAAGATTTGCCTCAGTAAAACTAAATTTAATGTTTCCCCACTGTGTAGAAAGGAAAAAAGTGGCAAGCAAAATGGCCGCCAAAAAAACAATCCGGTTCCGAAGGATAAGCCTTGCCACGCTTCCCCAGAAGCGTGTATTTATCCATTTAATCATAGCAATATGTTGTCACAAACCGCTAAACGGTCATGATTTCTTTTTCTTTGACTTGATACTTTTCATCTATCATGTCTGTATACGTATTGGTAATGTCTTGTACATCTACCTCAGCGTTTTTGAGCTCATCTTCGGAGAGCTCTATTTTTTTTAATTCGGAATTAGCGTCTTTTCGGGCATTACGGACACCTACTTTAGCATGTTCTGCCTCGGCTTTTGCCTGTTTTACTAATTCACGTCTTCTTTCTTCTGTTAACGGAGGAATACTAATAATAATTGACTCACCATTATTCATAGGATTAAAGCCCAAATTAGCCACCATTATGGCCTTTTCTATTTCGGGAATAAGTGCTTTTTCCCATGGCTGAACAGAAAGTGTTTGTGCATCGGGAGTATTGATGTTTGCTACCTGACTTAAGGGCGTTTGGGCACCATAATAATCTACTTTTACAGTTGACAACATGATTGGATTTGCTTTTCCAGCTCTAATGTTTATAAAAGACTTTGTTAGGTGATCAAGAGCTTTATCCATACTCTCTTTAGTTGCTTCTAGTATAAATGACAATTCTTCCATAGCCTATAAGTTTACTAGTGTGCCGATAGGCTCACCCATTACTACTTTCTTTAAGTTTCCAGATTTGTTCATATCAAAAACGATAATGGGTAATTCATTTTCTTGACTAAGTGTAAATGCCGTCATGTCCATTACTTTTAACCCCTTGCTAAGTACATCTTTGAATGATATATGTTCAAACTTTTCAGCCGATTTATCTTTTTCTGGATCGGCGGTATAAATGCCATCCACGCGAGTACCTTTAAGAATTACGTCTGCACCTACTTCAATAGCTCGCAAAACCGCTGCAGAATCTGTAGTGAAAAATGGATTTCCTGTTCCCGCGCCAAAAATAACAACACGTTTTTTTTCAAGATGACGAACAGCCCTTCGCTTAATATAAGGCTCGGCAACAGCCTCAATTTTTAACGCCGTTTGCAATCTAGTTGGCACTTCCGCATCTTCTAATGCGCTTTGCAGTGCCATACCATTGATGCAGGTAGCCAACATGCCCATATAATCGCCTTGAACACGATCCATGCCATTACTAGCAGCAGCTACTCCACGAAAAATATTACCGCCTCCAATAACAATGGCTACTTCAACACCAAGGGCTACAATTTCTTTGATGTCTTGTGCATAGGCTGCCAAACGTTGTGGGTCAATCCCATGAGAGCGTTCGCCCATTAAGGCTTCTCCACTGAGTTTTAAAAGTATTCGTTTGTATTGCATGGAGTATGTTTATGCAAATATAGGAACTTAGTACTGATTCGTGACGTTACTGCAATTGAAGATCGTTGTCATTACTCCACGGGTAAGCCAGGAATGTATTTAATAACCGCAGCTTTGCTGTACAAATCTTTTGGAAGTGCCTTGTGATTTAATTTAAATGTGTCAAATTCTTTTTTTGAAATTGGAGTATACGAATGAATGTATACATGCTGTTGCTGGATTTGGCGCATGCTGAAGTTGACATCCATTGAAAGTGTATTTTGTCTGTTCCTTCCTTTTACCACTTTGTTTTTTTCAATAATTTTAAAAGGTCTTTTAACCCCATTTTTAAGTTCATGTTCTTCATATATATGATATAAAGTGTATTTACCCCGATGATTTTTAACAAATGTGTAAGCTATATTATTGAGACGTTTTTCAAAAAAAAGACCAAATAATTTTATTCTCCTTAAGTGTTTGTTACTGTAATACACAATTTTGTGCACGCCAAAGTCTTCTACATCAACCATTAGATACCCGCTGTAATCTTTCTTCTTAGTTGAACTAAATTGTAATTTATAAGCAGGCCTATTAAAATCATATACAACTCCTTCGTATGTATACTCATATCTGTTCGGAGTTGCTAAAAATGGCAAAGCCCAATGCTTATTCTCAAAAAGATTTTTATTTGCCAAACGTTGTAAGTTTCCAAGTTCTCTTTCAGCATATTTTTTGGGGGTTACTATTTTTTTTTTCTGCTCGATACTATCTATTTCCCCAACAGGATTATCCATAGAAACGGTTATTAGAGGTCCAGATTTTACTTTGAAATACGAATCTTTTTTAATTCTCTTTTGCATGACCTCATCAATTGTTTTTTCAACGGAATCAAAATGACTATCCATTAAAGAATCTTTAAGGTTGGCCGCTTTTAGTATAGTTAACTTGTGATGCGTTAATCCGTCACTATCTCTTAACCATGTGCTCTTAGAAAAGGATTCATTAAATTCATTTTCAGGGATTTCCGTCAAAATTTCATCTACAAAACGTTGATCAAGTTCTGGAATGGTTGACTTTTTAATTTCAACGACTATTTTTTGGTTGTTGTAAGAGTTTTTTCGGTGTACAAATACCTCTGATACAGAAAGTCCAAAATCAATATTTCTCTTGGTGTGTACTTTTACACTGTCAATGATTTCATTAGCCGTAAGTGTTCTATTACTCACCACCACAGGCATAAGCTCTACTGTTTCGGGGAGCATAAATAGCGTGTCTTTAATTTGTGTTGTTGCTACTCTTTTTTGCGCATATCCCAAACATGACAATGTTATGCTATCTGTTTTCGTTTTATCCCAATAAAATGTACCAGCAGTATTGGCAATCACTCCTTTTTTTCCGTCAAAAACACTTACATGTGGTATGGGTTCGTTGGTGAGGCTGTCTAGGATTACTTTCTGTTGCGCTTGAACCACGCACGAAAAAATGATTAGTAACAGTAAATGCCTCATGGGTATGAATATAAGATCTAAAATAAAAAAAGACCTCCATGTTGGAGGTCTTTACTTCATTTTTAACAAAACATTAGGGACTATCCTAACGCTAAGCGTTTAAATCCGGTAACAATTAAGTCGGGATTAACAGACTTTACATAAGCAGCAACGCTTTGTTTGCTGTCTTTGATATAGTCTTGATTTACAAGTGTATTGTCTTTAAAGAAACGTTTAATTTTTCCTTTAGCAATATTATCTAGCATAGCTTCTGGTTTGCCTTCAGCACGTAGTTGATCTTTTGCAATTTCGATTTCTTTTTCGATTACCACGGCATCAACACCTTCTTCGTTAAGGGCAATTGGGTTCATAGCAGCAGCTTGCATGGCAACGTTTTTTGCAGCCTCAGCCGCACCTTCTACAGATGCAGAAAGACTTACTAGAGTTGCAATTTTATTTCCTGCATGAATATATGACCCAACAAATGGTGCTTCAAGACGTTCAAAACCACCAATTTCAATCTTCTCACCAATAACACCTGTTTGCTCAGTAAGCTTATCAGATACAGTTAGGCTACCTTCGAAGGTGGCTGCTAAAAATGCATCTTTAGAACTGTGATCAAGTGCAATATCTGCAAGTTTGTTTGCAAGTGCAACATAGCTGTCGTTTTTAGCTACAAAGTCTGTTTCACAATTAACAGAAACTACTACACCAGCACTTGCATCGTCATTTACACGGGCAATAACAGCACCCTCAGACGAATTACGATCGGCACGGTTTGCAGCAACTTTTTGTCCTTTTTTTCGCAACAATTCAATGGCAGCGTCGAAGTTTCCTTCAGCCTCTACAAGGGCTTTTTTACAATCCATCATTCCAGCGCCTGTTGCTTGGCGCAGTTTATTTACTTCAGCAGCAGTAATTTTTGACATGGCTTTTTATTTAGTTGTCTTCTTCAGTTGGTTCTTCAGTTTCTACTTCAGGAGCTTGTTCTTCTTCAGTTGTTTTGTCTTCAGATGGAGCTGCTTCTTCTGTTTCAGCAGTAGCTTCCTCTATTACTTCTCCAGCAGGTGTTTCAGCTTCGATAGTTTTAGCCTCTTCAACAACTTCATCGGCAGTTGGAGCATCTACTTCTCCTTCACTAGCAGCAGCT
>JAYPBW010000026.1:5710-17594 GCA_038124405.1 Flavobacteriaceae bacterium
ATCGGTAACAAGCGTCATGATTTTTTCTATTGATTTTGAAGCATCATCATTTGCAGGAATTACATAATCAACATCACGTGGATCGGCATTGGTATCAACCATTGCAAAAATGGGGATGTTCAATTTTTGTGCTTCTTTAACAGCAATATGCTCGCGACGTATATCAACTATAAACAAAGCGCCAGGTAAGCGCGTCATGTCGGAGATTGAGCCTAAGTTTTTTTCAAGCTTAGCACGTAAACGGTCTACTTGTAATTTTTCCTTTTTAGAAAGAGTTTCAAACGTTCCGTCGGCTTTCATTTTGTCAATGGCAGCCATTTTCTTTACCGCTTTGCGAATGGTAACAAAGTTGGTAAGCATACCTCCAGGCCAACGCTCTGTAATGTAAGGCATATTTACATTTGATACTTTTTCTGAAACGATGTCTTTTGCTTGCTTTTTTGTGGCAACAAACAAAATTTTACGTCCAGAGGCAGCAATCTTTTTTAATGCTTGATTAGCTTCTTCAATTTTAGCAACCGATTTGTATAGGTTGATGATGTGAATCCCATTGCGCTCCATGTAGATGTATGGCGCCATGTTAGGGTTCCACTTGCGGGTAAGGTGACCAAAATGCACTCCGGCATCTAGAAGGTCTTTAACTTCTATTTTAGACATTGTTGTATTTAGTTTACGTTCCCTGATTAGCAATATTCAAGTGGCGATGTCTTCGGCCTTGAACATTTAGATGCTAAACTAATGGCAACAAATTAATGGTATTTAAATGAACTTGATGTTGCGCAAGCGCAACGATAAGGTTAACGTTTCGAGAATTGGAATTTTTTCCGTGCCTTTTTCTGACCGAACTTTTTACGTTCAACCATTCTTGGATCACGTGTAAGTAAACCTTCTGGTTTAAGCACTGTTCTATATTCTTCATCAATCGCACACAATGCTCTGGAAATAGCTAAACGTACAGCTTCGGCTTGACCATTTGGACCACCACCAACTACAGAAGCTTGAAGGTTGTATTGACCTGCAGTTTCTGTTAGCGCAAATGGCTGATTAATTTTGTATTGAAGGGTAGATGCTGCAAAATATTCTGCCATAGGTTTTTTGTTAACCGTCATTGTACCGTTACCTTCAGAAAGGTAAACGCGTGCGATGGCTGTTTTGCGGCGACCAATTTTGTGGATGGTTTCCATATTAGTTTAACTCGTTTATGTTTAATTCGTTGGGCTGCTGACCTCCGTGAGTATGTTCTTCACCTGTAAAAACATACAGGTTGCGAAACAATTCAGCACCTAATTTATTTTTGGGAAGCATACCCTTTACTGCTTTTTCTACAATGCGAGTTGGGTCTTTTTCAAATACTTCAGTTGCGGAAAGTGAACGCTGTCCACCTGGATATCCCGTGTGTCGGATGTAGGTTTTGTCTGTCCATTTGCTACCAGTAAGCTTAATTTTTTCAGCGTTGATTACAATAACGTTATCACCACAATCCACGTGTGGGGTATAACTAGGCTTGTATTTGCCACGCAATAGCTTGGCTACTTTAGAAGAGAAGCGACCTAAAACTTGGTCTGCGGCATCAACTACAACCCACTGTTTATCAGCGTTTTGCTTGTTGATGGATACGGTTTTATAACTTAATGAGTCCACTATATACGTTTTTGCTCGTTAGTTCCGCCTAGATTTCACCTCTATTTGGCGGGCTGCAAATGTACAAACTATCCCCAATAATGCAAACGCTATTTTGGGATTTGTTTTTTGATGGTGTTAATGCGCTTCCAGCCAGTTTTCTCCAACACCAACATCTACCGTTAGCGGCACATGAAGTGTATAGGCGTTTTCCATTTCAGATTGCACCAATTCTTTGAGAGATTCTAGTTCCTCTTTTGGGCATTCAAAAACCAATTCGTCGTGTACTTGCAATAACATTTGAGCGCTTAATCCTTCACTTTGTATACGGTCATAAATGCGTAACATGGCAAGTTTAATAATATCCGCAGCACTTCCTTGGATAGGTGCATTTATGGCATTTCTCTCGGCAGCACCACGCACAATAGCATTCCTCGAGTTTATATCTTTTAAATATCTACGCCTTCCCAAAACAGTAGCTACATATCCGTTCTCACGGGCAAAATCAACTTGATTGCTCATATATGATTTCAGATTGGGATAGTTTTCGTAATAGGTTTCTATCAATGCTTTAGCTTCTGTTCTGTTTAACGACGTTTGGTTGCTAAGCCCAAAAGCTGAAACACCATAAATGATCCCAAAGTTTACTGTTTTAGCTTGGCTACGTTGTTCACGTGTGACTTCTTTTAAAGGAACACCAAATACTTTTGATGCTGTGGCGGCGTGAATGTCTTCGTTATTATTAAATGCGGCAACCATGCTAGGGTCTTCACTTAGCGAAGCAATGATTCGCAACTCAATTTGGGAGTAGTCGGCAGCCATAAGCACATGATTTTCGTCTTTTGCTACAAATGCTTTTCGCACCTGTTGCCCTCTAGGTGTGCGAATAGGAATATTCTGAAGATTCGGATGGTTGCTGCTTAATCTTCCTGTTGCTGCCACAGCTTGATTGTATACGGTATGTACGCGCTGCGTTTTGGCATTTACATCTTCTGGCAAGGCAGCAACGTAGGTGTTGTTGAGTTTTTGCACACTCCGCCATTCCAAAATATCGGCAACTATAACATGTTTGTTTGCTAGTGATGAAAGCACATCTTCAGCAGTAGAATATTGTCCTGTTTTGGTCTTTTTAGGTTTATCTACAAGTTTGAGCTTGTCAAATAAAATAGGGCCTAACTGTTTTGGAGAAGCTAAATTAAAGGTTTCTCCTGCTTGTTCATAAATACGTTTTTCTAAAGTAATTGCCTCCTCTGCCAGTTGTGAAGACATGCTGTTTAAAAAAGGCACATCTATAGCAATACCAGCCAGCTCCATAGCTGCTAAAACACGTACTAAAGGGAGTTCTACATTGTGTAGTAAATCTCGTTGTTCGCTCTTTCCTAGCTCAACCTCAAAATGTTCTTTGAGTTGCCATGTTATATCGGCATCTTCTGCGGCATATTCTGTTTGTTGGTTTAGGGGAACATCTCGCATTGACCCTTGATTTTTCCCTTTTTTACCAATCAAATCTGAAATGGGTTTTGGCTGATACCCCAAATAAGTTTCGGCAAGTACGTCCATGTTATGACGCATATCGGGATTTATGATGTAATGCGCCAGCATGGTATCAAAAAGAGGTCCTTTTACAGTTACTCCATGTTGATGCATTATTTTAATATCGTACTTTAGGTTTTGCCCAACTTTTTGAATGGATTCGTGTTCAAAAAAAGGCGCCAAATCGTTTAAAATAGTATTACGCTCATCTACATTTTCTGGAATTGGCACATAATATCCTGTATGCTTTTTCCAAGTAAAAGCAATTCCCACCAGCGAAGCACTTATAGCATCTAAGCCTGTCGTTTCGGTATCAAAGCAAACACTTTGCTGGTTTAACATGGTCTTAAGTAAAAGATTGCGTTCCAATGCTGTAGTTACGCATTGGTAATGATGCGGAGTATTGTTTAAAGACTTAAATTCTGAGGTTATTTCTTGCTGACCGCTTCCAGGTTGATGAAATAAATCAAAAGTTACAGGGGCAGCTTGTGAGGCAGTAGGTTTTTCAGGTTCTGCAGGAACTTCATTTGGAGTAAATACTTTAACAAAGGTTTCGCTGAGACGTCTAAATTCCAATTCTTGAAAAAGTTCTTTTACTGCTGGCACATTGGGTTTACTCAAAGCATAGCTTTTGGCATCGAATTAGATACGGGCCAATTTTTTGGAAAGCACACCAAGTTCTTTGTTTGCTTCCACACGCTCTTTCATTTTTCCTTTTAGTTCATGTGTGTTCTCTAAAAGAGCTTCCATACTGCCGTATTGAGCAAGGAATTTTTTAGCCGTTTTGTCGCCTACTCCAGGGAGCCCTGGAATATTATCAACAGAGTCGCCCATCATGCCCAAATAGTCTATGACTTGTTCTGGACGTTCTACTTCAAACTTTTCTTGTACATCTGGAATGCCCCATATTTCAATTCCATTTCCCATGCGCGCAGGGCGATACATAAAGATATTTTCTGACACCAACTGTGCAAAATCTTTATCGGGGGTTACCATATAAACTTGAAAATCTTCTTTTTCGGCTTGCTTAGCAAGAGTTCCTATTATATCGTCGGCTTCGTAACCCTCCATTTCAATTACGGGAATATGCAGTGCTTTAAGTAAATTTTGAATGTAAGGCACAGCAATTTTAATGGCTTCTGGGGTTTCAGATCGGTTGGCTTTGTAGTCTGAAAACATTTCGTTCCGGGCTTGCGAACCTCCTTTATCAAAAGCTACAGCTAAATAGTCGGGGCGTTCGCGCTTAATGACATCAAAAAGAGAGTTGGTAAACCCCATGATGGCACTGGTGTCCATTCCCTTTGAATTAATTCGAGGGTTTTTAATGAAGGCATAGTAGCCTCGAAAAATCAGGGCGTATGCATCTAAAAGGAAAAGGCGGTTTTGTGCCATTGGTGTTAATAAAGCGATGTTAAAAATAGGCACAAATCATCAATGTAAAAAAAGGAATATAGATAATCGTAAAGATTTTACGCAGGTACCATTTCTGCTGTTATTCGTTGAGTTCTGGAAAAAATGTATTTTTGACCAATAAAACTTAAACAATGTCTAAGTTTGGTGAACTTATTGATGCGAATATTCCAATTCTTCTAAGCTTTTATACAGATTGGAACGATCCTTCATTACAAATGCATCCTGTACTACGAGATGTAGCCGCAGCTATGGGCGACATGGGTAAAGTAGTCAAAATAGATGTAGACAAAAACCCCAAGCTAGCTGAAGCACTTCGCATTAAGGGACTTCCTACGCTGATGATATATAAATCGGGCGAGATGGTATGGCGGCAAAGCGGCGAACAAGATGCCAATACCCTCATCGGGTTAATGAAAGACTTTGTTTAGTTTACAGTGTAAGGTGAAGTAGCTTTTCTAAAAGCCTTATTTGCCTTTGACATGCTCCAAACTCGGCTCATAAATTTGATAGCTTTCCAAAACCTTTTGATATCTGTTAATTTCTAGTGCGATACTTTCCTTATAGTAAGTTAGTTCTTCTTCGGGCACTTGGCTAAACAAGGCCAACCTATTTTGATACACTTGTGCTATGGCGTCATACAATAGTTTACCCGATTCGGGCATTTCTGATGCATATAGTACCTCTACATAGGGCGCCATGGGTGTATAGTAATCATAGGCAGAATACAAAGGGGCAAATACTTGTGTACTTTCAATAAAATCTTGAATAAGCTTACTTGCTATGAACGTATCTTCCGCTTCAACAGCGACATCGACAATCGCACGATAACGTTCCACTTCTACAAGGATGGTTTCTGTATATAACTGTAAATCATTGGGGTTAAAAGAAGCATAATAAGATAACTTATCGTTGTATTTGTCTGCGATTTGTTTTGCTAACATTCCTCCTTTTTCACCTGCTCCAGCTTGGTAGTAAGTGGCGGCAATGGGTGTCACTAAACTGTAATATCCAAAATAGTCAAAGGGCATATTGTCCATTGCTAAATCCAGTACTTCGATTGCTTTTTCTTCTTGTTTTTCAATTAGGAGTTGCTCTGCTAGACGCGCCAAATTACTTCTAAATGAGATGCTGTTTTTACGTGTTTCTGGGTCGTGGTAAATTGTTGATCTATTGGCATTTCCCCAATCCCATTTTTGAATTATGGAATACATAAGCTCAGAGTCGATACGTCCCATTTGATAGGGGTTTTGTGGATTTTCAGGCGTTTTAATAGGAACGAGCTTATACACCAATCCGTCCAGTTGAAGATATTCTTTCATCCAAATGTATTCATCTTCATCATAGCTACCGCCCGTGAAATAGATAGGACGTTTCCAGTCGTTATTGCGTAAAATATCCAGCATCATGATTCGGTTTTTGTACAAGCCTGATGTAGGTAAGTCAATATCTATATAATCAACTATTAAATCTGCATCTTCAGCTTTAACTATTCCGCTTTTTAGCACATTTTCCTTGTTTACGGGAACTCGAATTTTATTTGTAGGATAGTACACCAAATTTTGTGTTCCTTCTGGAATTTGACTTAAATCAATGTCGTATTGTTGGAGTAAATGTTTGTAACGAGTTCGTGGATTGTCACTAGCTACCCAATCCATAAAATCATCAAGATCCCAACGAACAGAGTCAATAAGTGCTTCAAATTTGATGTAGTCACGTGTTCCATATGCATATTGTTTATGCGTTAATTGAGAGGGGATAGGCGTGCTTTCGTAAGTTTTGCGTTTGAGTTGATCTATGTACCAATCTGTAGCGAGTAATTGGGTATTAATAGTGCGTACATCGGTGCGGTACCCTTCAATTTCTTGGGCATACCAAAGGGCAAAAGTGTCATTATCTCCAATGGTAAAAATCATAGCGTCTTTATCTTCTTCTATGGAATCTAAATAGGCTTTTGCAGTAGATTGTGCTGTATATCTATCGGATCGATCATGGTCGTCCCAATTTTGTGAACCCATTAATACGGGCACCGCTAGCAAACAAAGAACTACAGTGAGTGGTGCAGCCACCCGTAGTGAAAGTTGTTTTTTAATGCTATCGGCAAGGGCTACCACTCCAATTCCAATATACATGGCAAACACATAAAAGGATCCTACCAAAGCATAGTCACGTTCTCTAGGTTCAAAAACCCTTTCGTTTAAATACACTTTTAATGCTAATCCTGTAAATAAGAAAAACACCAATAAAACCCAAAAGCGTTTTTTGTCTTGTTGGTATAGAAAAAGGGTTCCCAACAACCCTAAAAATAAGGGTAACATATAATAGGTGTTTCTTCCCTTATTGTTTTTGGCGTCGTCGTAAAGATTTTTTTGAGGTCCAAGTCGGAAGCTATCAAGCCAAGAAATCCCGCTAATCCAATTGCCATTAAAAGGGTCTAATTTGCCTTGTTCATCATTTTGTTTTCCAGCAAAATTCCACATAAAGTAGCGGAAATACATATAGCTTATTTGGAAGGTAAAGAGATAATTCAGGTTGTCTATAAAACTAGGTTTTTCTATGTCTAAGTACGAGCCAAAGCGTTGTAAAAATTGATGATATCCATTTGCATCTACTTCTCCGTTATTGACTCTTGAAATAAAATCGTTTACGGCTTCAATGAGTTGGTTTTGGTTTCGATATTCGGGCTTGATGTCAAAATCGGGAGCACCAAAATAAGTGATGTAATTCACCGCATTCCCCGAGCTCCACATTCTAGGCAATACTCCCGTATGGTTGCTGTTGGCATTTATGCGTGCATCTTTCCAAGCATTTACTACTACATAACGTCCTTTCTTATAGTCTTTTTCATATTTGGGTTTATCGTCTTTGTAGGGGTTGTCTTCATCTTGGCCGGCATACATATCGGTATACATAGGACCATAAAATAAATGTGTTTCTGGATATTGTTCTAAGTTATAATACGCCAAAAGTGCTCTTGCATCTGTGGGCGCATTTTCATTGATAACGGTATTTGCATTGGCTCGAATAGGTAACATAATCCAAGACGAAAAACCAACTAAAATAAAGACCACGCACCATAAACCTGTATTGACCTGAACCCATTTTTTTTGTTGACTGTACCGCAATCCCCAAGCAAATAACCCTACAACTGAAAGTCCTGCAATGATGGTTCCAGAGTTAAAGGGTAATCCAAAAGTATTTACAAAAAAGACTTCAGCATTTCCAAAGTAAGCTAAAGTAAGCGGTAGTAACAGTTTAAAAATGAACAACAATACGGCTACTGACACAAGATTTGCGACTAGAAAAGACTTCCACGAAAAGGTATAGTGTTTAAAGTAATACAGCATTCCAATAGCGGGAACAGTGAGTAGTCCCATAAAATGTACGCCAAAAGAAAGTCCAATGAGAAAGGCTATAAGAACAAGCCATCTGTCGCCTCTAGGGGTTAACATGTCTTCTTCCCAGCGCAATCCCAGCCAAAACATAGCCGAGGTAATCAGCATAGCCATGGCATATACTTCAGCCTCTACAGCATTAAACCAAAAACTGTCTGAAAAGGCATAGCTAAGTGCGCCAACTACTCCTGCACCCAACACTAAAATAGACTGAGATCCAACGGGAGCAACTTGCTTCATCACAAAGCGTGTGATGATGTGCGTAAGCGACCAAAACAAAAATAATATGGTAAAAGCACTGGCTAGTACCGACATCATATTTACCCAAAAGGCAATATTTTCGGGTTCGCTAGCAAAAGACGAAAAGAATGCGCCTAGCATTTGGAATAGCGGTGCTCCAGGCGGGTGTCCAACCTGAAGTTTTGCAGAAGTGGCGATGTATTCGCTACAGTCCCAATAACTTGCAGTAGGTTCTACGGTGAGGTAGTAGGTTACAAGGGCAATACTGAAGACAAACCAGCCCGTTAAGGTGTTTCCTTTAGCGTAGTTCATAGGATTTTTAAAGCCACTAAAGTACAATATCTTAGAAAACCGCAAACAAGATTGTATAAACTAGTTGGTGCAACAAGTCAAGCCGAGTGAAATTCTGAAATAATTTAGTGTAAAGAGCAATGTTTACGTATCTTAAATGCATTGCAACTAAAAAGTTTACAGGAGTTCTCAATAAACTATTGGTGCAACAAAAAGTTTGTTTATTTTTGCACCCACATTGGCCTATGGTGTAACTGGCAACACGTCTGATTTTGGTTCAGAAGAGTCTAGGTTCGATCCCTAGTAGGCCAACAAAAACCCCACTCATTTGAGTGGGGTTTTTTGGTTATCTATTGCAAACTGCCCTTATTTCAATTTTATTCCTATATTTGCCCCGTTTAACGGAAAGAGGTAGGGGGACAATGTCCTCTTTTTTATTTTATGGAATTTACCAAAAGCGTACATGATTTACTTCAAGAAGCACTAGCCGAACAGCCATCGCTGTTTTTGGTTGATCTGCATATTGATGCCGCATCTCACATTCGTGTAGTTGTTGATGGTGACAATGGAGTGACCCTTGAGCAATGTATGCGAGTAAGTAGACATATAGAACACAACCTTGACAGAGAAGCACACGATTTTTCTTTAGAAGTAGGTTCTGCTGGGGCATCATCTCCATTAACATTGCCGCGTCAATACACCAAACATGTAGGGCGTATTTTGGCTATTGTTACTAATGATGATCAAAATCTTAAAGGCACTCTTACCACAACAAACACTGATGGGATTACACTGCAATGGAAAGCACGCGAGCCCAAACCCATAGGCAAAGGAAAGCATACAGTTACAAAAGAAGCCGCTTTGTCCTTTTCAGAAATAAAAAAAGCAACTGTTCAAATTCAATTTAATAAGTAAACATGGAAAATCTGGCATTAATAGAGTCTTTCTCGGAGTTCAAAGATGAAAAATTCATTGACCGTGTAACACTCATGTCCATTTTAGAAGAAGTATTTCGCAATACGCTAAAGAAAAAATTTGGCACCGACGATAACTTCGATATTATTATTAATCCCGACAAAGGAGATTTGGAAATATGGCGCAACCGCGTGGTGGTCGAAGACGGCGAAGTGGAAGATCCCAATGAAGAAATTGAACTTACAGAAGCACGTAAAATTGAACCCGACTTTGAAGTTGGCGAAGACGTTTCTGAAGAAGTAAAATTAGCCGATCTTGGTCGACGATCTGTATTGTCGCTCCGTCAGAATTTGGTAGCCCGAATTCACGAGCACGATAACACCATTATTTACAAACAGTTTATCGACTTAGTAGGCGAAATTTACACAGCTGAGGTACACCACATTCGCAACCGAGTAGTGATTTTATTAGACGATGAAGGAAACGAAATAATTCTCCCAAAAGATCGTCAAATTCCCTCCGATTTTTATCGCAAGGGAGATAACGTTCGCGGGATTATCGAAAGTGTAGAGCTTAAGGGAACCAAGCCAAGTATTGTAATGTCTAGAACATCGCCTAAATTTTTGGAAAAACTATTTGAACAAGAAATTCCAGAAGTTTTTGACGGATTGATTACCATAAAAAAGGCTGTTCGCGTTCCAGGCGAAAAAGCCAAAGTAGCGGTAGACTCTTACGACGATCGTATTGACCCTGTGGGAGCATGTGTGGGTATGAAAGGATCTAGAATACATGGCATTGTTCGTGAATTAGGAAATGAAAATATTGACGTTATCAACTACACCAACAACACCCAATTGTTAATTACACGAGCCCTTAGCCCAGCCAAGGTTACTTCGTTAAAAATTGATGAAGAAAACAAACGCGTGGAAGCGATGATGGATCCAAGCGAGGTGTCAAAAGCTATTGGTAGAGGCGGATTTAATATTCGACTAGCTGGACAATTAACAGGATACGAAATAGATGTGTATCGTGAAGGTATGGAGGAAGATGTAGAACTTACCGAATTCTCTGACGAAATAGAAGCATGGATAATTGAAGAATTTAAGAAAGTAGGATTAGATACCGCAAAAAGCGTCTTGGAACAAGATGTAGAGGATTTGGTTAAGCGCACCGATTTGGAAGAAGAAACCATTCAAGATGTGCGAAATATACTAAGCGCAGAATTCTCTAACGAATAACCAAGGCATTTTTATAATTTTGAGCGCACAAACATTTTATGGCTGATTTAAAAAAAATACGAATAAACAAAGTACTCCGCGAGTTAAACATTTCGCTGGATCGTGCCGTGGAACACCTTGCCGAAAAAGGATTTCAGGTAGAGGCACGACCCACAACCAAAATCTCGCAAAAAGAGTATGACCTTCTTCTAGATGCATTCCAAACGGATAGATCTAAAAAAGAAGCGTCTCACGAAGTATTTGAAGAAAAGCGCAAAGAAAAGGAAGCCATACGCGAACAAGTGCAGAAAGAAGCTGCCCCTGAACCAGAACCAGAACCAGATCCTGAGTTGGCAAAACCCGATAATGTAGTGCGCGCTCAAGGTAAATTAGGAGGGCTAAAAACGGTTGGTAAAATTGATTTAGAGCCCAAACCTATTCCCAAAAAGGAAGAAGCACCTACTCCGATCCCTGAAAAGCCAGTTCCTGCTAAAACCAAACAGGAGCCAGTTGCCAAAAAAACGCCTGAAGCTATTGAGGAATCTCCTGAAGAGCCAAGTAAAAAAATAGAAACCCAATATAAAAAACTGAGCGGCTTAAAAACTACGGGTGAGAAAATAGACCTTACTAAGTTTAAAAAACCTGAGTCTAAAAAATCAGCTGATAGCGACGGAAATAAGCGCAGAAGAAAGCGTATTACCAAAGATACAGGCCCAGGAAATAGAAAGCCATCACAGGGTAAAGGCGGGCAAAAACAACAACGTCCAGCTGTTCAAAAAGAGGAACCCTCTGAGGAAGAAATTCAAAAGCAAATTCGAGAAACACTCGAAAAACTTCAGGGTAAAACCACCAAGTCTAAAGGCGCCAAATATCGAAGAGAAAAGAGAGATTCCCACCGTCAAAAATCTGAAGAAGAAGAGGCACTTCAGGAAGCGGAAAGCAAAATCTTAAAAGTTACCGAGTTTGTTACTGTTGGTGAAGTAGCGACCATGATGGATGTGAGTTCGACACAAATTATTTCGGCCTGTATGACTCTTGGTATTATGGTTACCATGAATCAGCGTTTGGACGCCGAAACCTTATCGGTTGTAGCAGAAGAATTTGGATACGAAGTAGAATTTGTAACTGCCGACATTGAAGAAGCAGTTGAAGAAGTACAAGACAATCCAGAGGACTTAAAACCTCGTGCTCCTATTGTAACGGTCATGGGACACGTTGATCACGGTAAAACATCTTTGCTTGACTATGTGCGAAATGCAAATG
>JAYPBW010000027.1:0-990 GCA_038124405.1 Flavobacteriaceae bacterium
TCGGATCTTTTTCTGTGGAAGTTGCTCCTCCACCAAAATCCCATTCGTACTTAATTGACTCAAAAGATAAATTGTTGAAATTTATAGTTTTAAAGTTTTCTGCATCTGGAATATAATCGAAGTTAGCCACTGGCAAGCTATTGTCTGGTAAAGACCCAGCCTCAGGCAACTCAAATTCAAAAGCTTCTTCGCAGCTTAGCGTTAGAGCAATCGCTGATAAACAAAGCACCATTTTAATGGTTTTATTGAAAATATTTAATTGATTTTTCATGATTTCTATGTTTATATTTTATTGCGGGTTTTGTGTTAAAAGCCCGTCACTTAAGTTGATTTCTCTTGCTGGAATTGGCAATAATAATCTTCTTTGATTATAACTTGTGTATCCCATTTCAGTTGCATGAGCACCTAAAATATCATGTGCTTTTCCGAATCTTAGTAGATCAAAAAATCTATGGTTTTCGAAAGCTAACTCTACCCTTCTTTCTAGTAAAAGTGCGTCTTGAGTAAGTACAGAAGGACGGTCTGCTACAGCGTCAAAACCAGCTCTAGACTTTACGGCCATAAACGAATCAATTGCAGCACTACTTGAAGTATCTCCACCAGCCATGATGGCTTCGGCATGCATAAGTAACACATCTGAATAACGTAAGATAATCCAATCGTTCCCTGCATTTGCTGGCGAACCTCCATAGGTTGGATTGTCTGTGTCGGAAATGTCATAACCTTCTGGCAAAAACTTAATAACCTCTGCGTTTTCAGGAACCTCGAGAGCGGCGTCTTCACCAAAAGCAGCATAAGAAACAGCAGTTCTGTTACCTCCGTGAGTGTTAAAGTCTTCTGCTAGGTTTGTGTTTACAATATTTAAACCGTCTTGTCTTCCTTGTCTTTTGTATGAAGTAAATTCAGCTGAAAACCCTTGGCTTTCATCAGGATTACCCGAAATGTATTGAATGGCAAAAATGATTTCATCATTAAGCTCATTATAAAACA
>JAYPBW010000027.1:1000-17455 GCA_038124405.1 Flavobacteriaceae bacterium
ATTCTCCGCTGGTTACAACAGCTTCACACATCGCTCTTGCTCCATCGTAGTTTGGAGTTTCCAAAGACAAATACACCTTAGCTAATAATGCTTGTGCTGCTGCTTTGGAAGCTCTACCCTTATGGCCATTTTCCATTGCTACAGTTCCTTCTAATAGGTCCGCAACAATTTGCTCATACACATCAGCTTCAGTTCGTCTAGTAAAAAGTGCTTCTTTGTCATCGGCACCAACAACAGAAGTTACAAGTGGTACTGGCCCGTAAAGGCGAACAAGGTTAAAGTAAGCATACGCACGCAAAAACTTGGCTTCTGCAGCATAACTATTAACATTCGATGCGTCGGCCTTATCAACATACTGCAACACATTGTTAGCTCTAAAGATAACCTCATACATAGATTGGTAGTAATCCTCAGATTGTATGTTTTCAGCTTCAACAATATACCTGTGGAAGTCGGCTCTTGACCCTTCAAGTGTTTTACTTCTTGTATTGTCTGATCTATGTTCAGTAAGAAGATATTCCAACTGAACCCCTCTATTAAACCTAGAGGTACTCGATTGAGTGTTTTCATTAACACCTTGTATCGCATCGTAAACACCAATTATACCTGCCAATACATCGTCATCAGACTGAAAGAAAGTGTCTGCTACAATAGCTGAGTCAGGTAAAGGATTTAGAAACTCATCTGTATCACAGGAGACAAAAATGGCTCCCGTCATTACAAAAATTAAAAACTTTAAATTTTTCATTATTAATATTTTTAGAAATTAACGTTTAAACCAAATGTCATGGTACGGAATAATGGAGTACCAGCTCTTTGAGCACCATATGACTGTGGTGTGTTATTTGAATCTATATATTCTGGGTTAAACCCGTGATAATCATCAGAAGTGATGTAAATCAAATTCTGACCTGACAAGTATATACGGCATGAAGAAATTCCAAACTTAGAAATGGAATCTTCTGGGAGTGTAAACCCAAGATTAACATTTCTCAAGGAGAAATAACCTGCGCTCATCACAACATCATTAGTGTGTATTCTTGGCTTAAGGAAAGATGCATCAGAAATAAGACCCGCATCAACAACAGCTTGTTCGCTAGTTGTTGCCCCATTCCATTGAGAGAAAAAGTATTGATCTCCAATGTTTTTAACTTCAGCTCCTTGACTCCCCTGAATCATGAAAGAGAAATCAAAGTTTCCAAAATTGAATTCATTTGTTAAACTCCAAACGATTTCTGGGTATGGGTTTCCTAAAATTGTTTTATCATCATCAGTAATTAAACCATCACCATTTAAATCCTTAACAATTACATCTTCGGATTGACCGTTAATCGGTATCCATGGAGAATCCCAAAATTCATTTGGAAGATTTTTATCCATTACATATCCATAGAAAGAAGAAATTGGGTTGCCAACAGAATTGATCCATTGAGAACTTCTGTTAAATCCATCTTCTGTTAGTGCGCCATCTGACTCACCATAATCAAGTAAAACATTTTTGTTGGTAGAAGCAATTAAAGAGGTGTTCCATGAAAAGTCTTCTCCTACAATATTCTTTGTTCTTAATTCTAATTCCCAACCGCTATTTTCAACTTTACCCAAGTTTACGATACCGTTATTAAATCCAGTTACATAGGAAACAGGGTTGTTAAGCAGTAGCTGATCGCTTGTTCTTTTATAGTAGTCAATTGATCCGGAAATTCTGTTGTAGAATAATCCAAAGTCTAAACCTGGGTTTAGTTCTTCAGAAGCCTCCCACTGCAATAAAAGGTTTGCAATGTTTTTGGGAGAAACACCGGCAGCAATACTTCCATCAGAAACAGCGTTAGTTGTGTCCAATTGAGCTAAATAAGGCCATGCATTAACCAAGTCATCTCCAACATTAAAGTTTTCTGCACCAGTTAAACCATAACTAGCTCTAAACTTAAGCGTAGTAAAGACGTCTGATTCTGATAAGAAATCTTCGTTTGCAACATTCCAACCAACAGAAACTGCTGGGAAATTACCCCACTTAGATTGTACACCAAAAACAGAACTACCATCACGTCTAAATGATGCGTTTAAAAGATATTTATTATCAAACGAGTAACTTACTCTTCCAAAAAATCCTATTTTATTCTTTTCAACATTAAAGTCTGCCTCAGTTACAATAGTTGTTGCTCCTTGCAAATTCTTTAATAAGTCATTTGAATAACCTGTTCCAACAATTTGGCTTAGCTCAGATCTTCTTTTTTGAAAAGTAACCCCTGCCAAACCACTAATTTCATGGTTTCCAATTTGTGTATTATACGACAGTGTATTATCTGAAATGATACGCATTCTGTATCTATTTTGTAAATAATACTCTGCTCTACTTGTCCCAGATTGGTGGTGTTTAGTACCATCCCATCTAGTTCTTTTTCGCTGATCTGTTGTAATACCCAAAGATGATCTAGCCAAAAGGCCGTCCATTATTTCATATTGTAAGTAAGCCTTACCTAATAATTTGGTAGTGTACTCATAATGCTCTCTTTCAATGTATTGAGCATATGGGTTAGCATCACCAGAAGTACGTGGTCTATTATCGCTGCCGTTCCCATCTAAATCCAATTCAACTAAATGGTTCTCGTAAAAATAGTCACCAACTTTTACATTTGGATATGCATCAAAATTTACAAATTGAAGTGTTTCTTCGGTATGATATATTGGCAACCAAGGAGACTGTCTGATAGGATTGTGAATAGAAGTTGGTAACGCTCTTTTCTTTGAATATGAAGGAGTTGCGCTCAAGCCAAACTTAAGTTTATCACTTAATTGACTATCTATCTTAAGCTTTGCAGAATACAGTTTGTAGTCATCTGTAATAACAACACCTTCATCGTGTACGTAGCGCAACGATGAGGTAAATTTTGTGTTACTTGTTCCACCTCTAGCAGCTAAAGAGTGGCTTGTGATAAAACCACCATCAAAGAAGACATCTTGCCAGTCTCTGTCAATCCCTGTGACCTCAACAATTTTTTGTGCGTATTGAGTTTGCTCAGAAAGACTTCCAGTGGCAGCTAACTCTTTAGCAGCCCACTCAGCAACACTTTTACGATAATCGTCACTTCCAAATGCCTCTTTGTAACCAGTAAAAGTATCATAGGTGAACTTTGTTTCTCCCTCTTCACCTGTCTTGGTTGTAATCATAATTACACCGTTAGAACCTTCACTACCATAAATAGCAGCTGAAGCAGCATCTTTTAAAACCTCAAAAGATTCGATGTCATTCATGTCCAAATTTCCAAGAAAATCAGCATCAACAATTACTCCATCAACAACTACTGCAGGTCCAGAGTCTGCGGTAATCGACCCAAAACCACGAATGGTAACCGTTGGTGCTTCACCAGCTGCAGCGTTAGTAGCTTGAATGTTTACACCTGAAACTTGGCCGATCAATGCGTCGTCTACACGAGCCACTGCAATTTGATCTAAATTTTCATTCACTACTTTGGAGATGGCGCCAGTAATAAGGCTTTTCTTTTGCGTTCCATACCCAACCACAACCACTTCATCTAGTTCCGATGTGTCTGGTTGTAGGGTAATAGTTAACGATGTTTGGTTTGTTATTGTTATGTTTTGCTGAGCAAAACCGATATACGAAACCATAAGAATGTCTCCCGATGATACTGATATTGAAAATTTTCCATCAAAATCGGTGGTAGTTCCATTATTAGTGCCCTGCACCAATACATTTGCTCCTGGAATAGGCTGACCGTCACTGCCTGTTACAGTTCCATTAAGCACCGATTGAGCACTTAAAATTGACACTGACAAAAGAGCCAGAATCAAAAGAAATTTGCTTTTTTTCATATTAGTTAGTTAAGCGTTAATTTAAAATAGGCTAAATCAGAAAAAAGCAAAAGACAACTACATCTTAGATTGAGTAAGAAATAGTATATTTGTATGTTGCTTTTCTGAAGCAGCTTTGTTTACTTCCCTAAGAGAAGTTTTTGTTTAAAAGGGTAGATGTGCGTCTATCCTTTTTTTTATACCATAAATAATGGTTTTCATTACTGGTTAACCATTTTGGTTTACCAAATGTAATGATATATTTTTTATTATTCAAACTTTATTAAATAATATCAAGAATTTGACAATTTTTTATAGTCTGATATTAGAGTTTAATAAAGTGTTGCCGTTTTGTGTAATGAAGTATGTGCTTGCATAATGCGCAAAAACTTAAATTAAAATCGTTTCTATTTAACAAAAAAAACTGCCCGTAAAAAATTACGGGCAGCATAATTAAAGTAACTAAATTAAACTAATAGCCAGCATTTTGTGTTATTACACCCCCGCTAGCAAGGATTTCAGAAATTGGTATTGGAAAAACATGGTAATTTGGGCTAATCGTTTGACCCATTTCAGAGTCAACCGCTCCAGTTCTTACCAAATCAAACCATCTATGGCCCTCAAATGCTAATTCTAATCTACGTTCATTGAGGATAGCTTGTCTTACTGCGTCTTGTGTAGAAGCAGTGCCGCTTAAGCTAGATAAACCTGCTCTTGTTCTTATATCATCAAGACGAGCTAAGATAGCAGCAGACTGACTCCCATTGGCATTGGAAGTTTCATTTAATGCTTCCGCGTGCAACAGTATTACATCTGCTAGCCTAATTTCAATCCAGTCGTGTTCACCACCAAGACCGCCGTCTTTAGGAAATTTAATCGCAGTACGACCATCAGAACTTAGGGTAACAGCCTTTCTTAAGTCGCCTGTGCTATTATCAAAAGCAGCAACCAAATCTGGATCAACAGGATAATCAGCTTTTGAGTCATCACCAACAAACCAGTTCCAGAAGTCTGATCCAAACGAATATTCATCAACAATAGAACTTGAAATTTGAGTCGCAAAAATAATC
Organism: Flavobacteriaceae bacterium; assembly: GCA_038124405.1. Lineage (GTDB taxonomy): Bacteria > Bacteroidota > Bacteroidia > Flavobacteriales > Flavobacteriaceae > UBA7446. The sequence goes on from JAYPBW010000027.1 coordinate 5,881, forward strand.
TCAGAATTTAAGTCATTGGTAGCCCCAAAAACATCTCCAAAACTGCTTTGCAGGCTAATTCCAGCTGCTGAAGCTCCGTTTACTACAGCTGCTAAATGAGTTTCAGCGTTGCTGTAATCTCCCATAGCTGCATATACTTTACCAAGTAAAGCTTGCGCTGCATACTTTGAAGCACGTCCATCAACAATTGATGAGCCTAGTGCTGACATAGCATCATTCAAATCTGGAATTATATAAGAACTATAAACTTGATCTGCAGCTGTTCTTGCCAGTATTGACGTGTCTGACAAGCTCGGCGAGGAAGATAAATTTACAGTAACGTCTCCAAAAACTTGTACTAATTTGTAATACGATAAAGCTCTTAAAAATTTAGCTTCACCTACTTGAGTCCCATCATTGGAGTTTTCAATTACATTATTGGCACTCAATATAGATTTATAAAGCGCCGTGTAAAAAGGTCCGAAAAATTGATCTTCCATGGTTGGTAAATCGTTGTCAAACTCATCAAACTCAGTATAAGGAGCTTCATCCATTAAGGCGTTATCAGATCTAAACTCAGCCATTACAGCCATTGGAGTAACTGATCCGAGCTGATAAAAGTATGCAGCATTCAAAACACTTGAAAAATCAGTCAAAGAATCTGAACTGGCAATATTAGATGGAAATTGATCCAAATCATTGTTACAGGATGTGCTAAGCACAAGTGTTCCTATAAGTAATACATATATTCTTTTCATTTCTTATATATTAAAAATTAACATTCAATCCTAGAGTAAAACTTCTCACAATTGGGCTAGCTCCTACTTGAGCTCCATAAGTTGTTGGACCTAAATAATCACCACTAGTTGTTTTCACACCTTCAGGATTGTAAGAGGTGTAATTATCAGCCATCAAGTACACCAAATTGGTTGCGGCAACATATGCTCGTAATGATGAAACACCAATTTTATCTGTCATTTGCGAGTCAAAAGTATAACCAACCGTCAAGTTACGAAGCGCTACATACGAAGCATCCTGAATCATAGCGTCGGTTTGGTTTCTATTTCTCTCGTAATGAAGTCCATTATGATCAGCGATTCCATCTCCGTCAGCATCAAAACTATCAACTAAGCGTCCACCCCATTGTGATCCATAGTATAATGGGTCAATATTGTAAACTTCGCCACCATGTGATCCTTGAAGTTGGAACGACATATCAAGGTTTTTGTAACTGAAGTTATGTGACATACCCCAGTAAAAATCAGGTGTATTTTGTCCAATTTTAACCAAATCACCACCATCAGCAACTGTTTTGGTTCTATCTATTACACCGTCACCATTTTGATCTACTACGTACGACTCACCAGATTGGTTATTAGGGTGTCTTGTACCATCTTCCAAATACTTCATTTCGACAGGCGCAATGGTTTCCAAGCCCCACATTTCACCAATTTCACCTCCAACATAGTTTCTAAAGACAGCTCCTCTACCACTCTGACCAAAAATGGTCTGTGGTAGTTCACTCAAACCACCTAAATCAGTAATTTCAGTTTGAACTGTAGATAAATTAGCGTTAAAACTCCATGTGAAGTCCGATGTACTAACTGGATTAGCATTCAACTGGAATTCAAGTCCAGAACTCTTAACATCCCCAGAGTTAAGCACAATTGACGTTGTTCCTAAAACTTCAGAAACACTCTGGTTAATTAGAATATCTTCAATATCAGAAGTGTAGTAATCAATTCCTAATGTGAAACGATTGTTTAAAACACCTAAGTCAACACCATAGTTTGTTTCAGTATTAGTTTGCCAAGTTAGATCAGGATTTGCTACGTTATTTGGAATAAGATAACCCGTTCCAAAATTAGTTGGAGAAGCACTCAAAAGACTCAAAGCATCATAAGATCCTAAAAAGGCAGTAGTCCCAATAGAACCTGTACTAAATCTAAGTTTCAACTGACTAATTGTTTCGTCTTCCTCTAAAAATGTTTCATTGTGTAAATTCCATCCAAGTGATAAAGATGGGAAGGTTGCATACTGCTTATTTGAACCAAACCTAGAGTCACCATCTCTTCTCAAAGAAGCAGAAAACAAGTATTTGTCAGCGTATGCATAATTAACACGACCAAAAACACTATTACGCGTTCTAGTTTCTTTACGCTCAGTAACGTTTAGGTTAGCTGGGTCAAAAAGATTGTAATTCAAAACAGCCTCATCAGGAACATTAGAGCCATCAATGGCAGTTCCTATCAAATTAGTTGTTTGATACTCAAATCCTGCTACTGCAGCTATGTCATGATCTCCTAGTTGAGTTGCATAGCTAAGTGTAGTCTCACTCAATACGGTAGACACTTTCAAATCTGTTTGATCCATATAGGTTTGAGAGTCTCTTGCTCTTGAATCGAATCCTAGCAATCTGTGCTCATAAAACTGAGTATCTCTTAAATCTCCACCTAGAACTGTCTTTACATCAAGCCCTTCCATGATGTTGTATTCTAGATAGGAGCTTACATTACCACAGAACGTTTTTTCCCATCTTTCAGTATTGTCAAGTTTTGCAGCAGGCCCAGCATCACCCGAACCACCAATACCGTTGTTTGCTCTACCATAGTGCCAGTCTTGAGCTGCCATTCCTGGTTTTAAATCATAAATACTACTTGCCTCGTAGCCAGAGCCTCTGTAACCTGAATCAAAAGCTGACTTTCCTAAAGCTTGAGCTTCAGCATCCAAAGCTTGAACAAATGCAATAGACTCGGCGGTATGATATACTGGATGTACGCCATAGGCTCTTAATAGATCTCGCATGTCGTGACCCAAAATATCGCGTTTTGAAGTAAATCCGTTAAAGCTTATACCGGCTTTTAGCTTTTCGTTTAATTGGGAATTAATATTCAAACGTGCATTCACTCTCTCAAAACCTTGTGTGATCACAACGCCTTCGGCATCTTGATATCCAATAGATGCAAAGTAACTTGTATCCTCAGTACCACCTGTCATGCTAAAATCATGACTTACTGTACTGCCGTTCTGAAAAAGCCAGTCCTCAGGACTAATTGCTCCAGGAGAGTTTTCGTAAGCGTTAAGTCTAAAATCAACAAAAGCAGGGTCGATTTGAGTTAAATCCCAATTACCAGCTGCAATTTCTGATCTAGCATGAGCTGCCCATTCAGGACCAGACTTTAGGATGTTGTCAACATACTTACTAGAAGTACTCACATAAGTGTTATAGCTAAAACTAGCTTTTCCTGCTTTGCCTTGCTTTGTTGTAACCATAATTACACCGCTGGCCGCTCTTGAGCCATAAATTGCTGCAGAAGCTGCATCTTTTAAAACCTCGATAGATTCAATATCATTAGGGTTAACAGTAGCTAAACTTCCTGAAATAGGATATCCATCAACAACAACTAATGGATTTGAGTCACCAGTGATTGACGATGCAGCTCGAATTTGAATCTTAGGATCTGCACCAGGAGAACCATCTTGGTTTTGAATTAAAACTCCTGGCAGTTTTCCTGCAAGAGCATCGTCAACTCGAGTTGCCTGAACAGCGGCAACATCAGCCCCCTCTATGCTACTTATAGCACCCGTTAAGTGTGATTTTTTTCGAGTTCCATAACCAACAATTACAACCTCATCAAGTTCGGAAGCATCGGCTTCCAAAACAATATTGAGTGTTGATTGGTTCGTTATAGCTATGTTTTGAGTAGCAAAACCAATGTAAGAAACTATGATTACGTCTCCAGAAGAGACCGAGATGGAAAACTTTCCATCAAAATCTGTAGTCGTTCCATTGCTTGTGCCTTGTACCATAATATTTGCGCCTGGCACAGGCTGACCGTCAGTTCCACTTACAGTACCATTAAGCACCGATTGAGCACTTAATAGCGAAGTAGCAAATAACGCTAACAATAAAATAAAATTGCTTTTTTTCATACGTATTAATTATTATTGGTTAAAAGAATTCAAGAAAAAGAATTGCCTAACAGAGTGTTTTTTAAGCAAAACTGAAATCTTGAAAGCTTTGTTTACTTCCCTAAGAGAAGTTTTTGTTTAAAAAAAGATAGATGTGCGTCTAAATTTTTTTATTAACTGGTTTTCCATTCTGGTTAACCATTTTGGTTTACCAAATGTAATGATATATTTTTTATTATTCAAACTTTATTAAATAATATCAAGAATTTGACAATTTTTTATAGTCTGATATTAGAGTTTAATAAAGTGTTGCCGTTTTGTGTAATGAAGTATGTGCTTGCATAATGCGCAAAAACTTAAATTAAAATCGTTTCTATTTAACAAAAAAAACTGCCCGTAAAAAATTACGGGCAGCATAATTAAAGTAACTAAATTAAACTAATAGCCAGCATTTTGTGTTATTACACCCCCGCTAGCAAGGATTTCAGAAATTAAGAATTCATGAAGTCTTCTCGAATTGGACTGAACACATCTATAAGAATTCCGTCTTCTAAACAAATGGCTCCATGCATAACATTTGGTGGAATATAAAAGGCGTCTCCACCGTTTAGCACCTTGGTTTCATCTCCAATGGTAACTTTGAATGATCCACTTACTACTTGGGTAACTTGTGCGTGATAGTGTTTGTGCATTTGACCAACACCCCCTTTTTTAAATTCTACATTTACGAGCATTATACTGTCGTCATATGCCATGATTTGCCTGCGAACTCCTTCGCCTACCTCGTCCCATGTGATGTCTTTTCCAAAATTAAACTCGTTACTTGATCCAAATGATTTCAGTGTATTGATTTAAAATAATAGGGACCTTTCCAAATGATTGTTTGGGTCCCAAGGGTTAATTTATGATTTTTATTCGTGTCTTTTGAATTGTTGGCAACAGCAAACAAGAACGCTTTACCACTTTTTAACGTAATAGAAACTACAGTGTACTTGTCGCTTGCTATTTCAGCTTTTATAACATCAACCTCACTCCTTGCGTTAACTGCAAACTCAGAAACTGGGCTGTAAGTTCCATGTGCCTCAATGGTGGCAATAAAGGTTGTGTTCTTTGCTTTTCTTCTTACGATTAGACCAGGATCTGCACGTAAGTTTAAATCTGGATCATTCGCACCTACTTGAACCAATACATGTTTATCAGCAGTATCATTTAGCATGGTACGAGTTAAAAATACATTTTGATTGAGCCAATTAAAACGAGTCATTTTAGTTCTTGACTGCCCCTCTGCAACCTTCCATATATGCTGATAACCATCGTCACTTCCTAATGGAGATAGTTGCTTTTCAGAAATAAAGTCTATGTTGTGCTCCATTGGTTGACCTATAAAATAAAATGGCAAGTCATATAAATGTTCTTTATCAGCATTAACTTGTACTAAATCTAACACTAAAGGATTGCTGAGTGCCGCGTCAGAAATAACAAAAAATGTACGCTGAAACGAAACACCTGAATACGCGTTTTTTTCTATGGCACTAACCACTTGAAACTCTTCTTTATCGATGTTTTTAAAAAGGATATCGGGGTGATGGGTGCTCGCAATTTTATATACACCTCCAAATTGAGTTTGTTCATCAACTGTTAAGGTATTATGTGCAATGGTTTGTTTTGCCCAAGTAGTATTTTCTTTAAGATAACCTCCACCATTTTTTTGCTCAATATTTACGAATCGTGCTAATCCGTAATCTTGTACCATTTCATTACCGTTAACATAATACATATAACTTAACTTGTCGTAATGACCATGACTTAGGCCGTGTGCAGTGAATTTAAAAAGGAGCTCGCTGTTTTTAGAGCGGATAATAGCTAAACCTCCTTCATCTCCGTTAGAGCCATCGCCAAATACCAAACTTTCTTTTTCAAAAGGTTGTTCCATTTTTTTGGCTATTGCCAATGCTACAGCAAATCCAGCACTATCTAAAGAAACGCTGTTTTGGGCTTTCGCTACCGATAAAAGGGTTGAGCTTTTGTTTCCATAATAATATGCATTTGAAACTGCTGCAATAATTTCTCGCGCATAAATAGACATTCCTTTTTGGGCATCATTTATAGGGAAAAATTCTCCTTTTTGATTACTAAGCTGTAGAAGAGCATCTACTGCTTTTATCAACACCTGATTTTTATACTCAAACAAGTTAATATCGTCTGTCGCATTAAACAAAGACACGGCAAATGCCATAAAAGGGTACATAGCATAACGTTGATAATAGGGGCCTTCCGTTAAATAGCCATCTGGTGAAAATGGGCTCTCTAAATTTGCTATAAAACCAAGTTTTCCAGCAGTGCGAATATACCCCCCATCATTATCTATTGCTGTTTCTGAAACCAATTCCTCTTTGTCCTTCAAGCCATACAAGGCATTATTTATAAGTTCTTGGTCTTTCATTACAAGTCCAATCATACCTACTGCGGCGGTAGCCCAAGTACTGTGATTGTGAATTCTATTAAAAAACTGTGGAGAATCTTCAGAAATATGTTTTGCAAATGGGTAAAAGAGTTCTTTTTCTAAAAATTTACGCTCCTTTTTCGTAAGGAAATTATAAATACAATCATACGCTTGACTAGTATACACCAACCAATTTGCATCATTTAGTGCTTGCCAAAAAACCTTACCTGGAGCATATGACTTTTTGGAAGGATGTAACCCCCAAGTAGGGTATTTAGCGGCATATGTGAGTAACATATCTCTTACATACCGAGCATACACATCATTTGATGTAATTTGATATAAAACCCCTGCTTTTTGCATGAATAAAAAGTTGCGCTTATGACGCTCGTGAGTATACCCGCCAGCCTCATGTTTCGGAGTAGGAACATCAATACCTAATGCAATCTCACTCTCAACTTCCACTATGGCTTTTTCAAGAGACTTGTCGAATAAAGGAACGTTTCCGAGGTTTTCGCGAATTTCAATAACGTCTTCAGCCGTTAAAATTAAGCTAGGATGCTCATGTTGAGCTCTTGCAACACTAGCAAAAGCAACAATAAAAGAGAGTGTCAAAAAGAGCTTTTTTAAAAAAAGATGTGCTTTTACACGAATTGACATTGGCGTGTTTTAAAGTTTAGTAGAGGTGATTTTTCCAATAGTGTACGGCTGATCGCCTGTAACCTTGATGGAAGGTGTTTTGTACAAATTTAATTTATCAAATAAAACTACTGGCTCTCCAACAACCAAATGCGTTTTAATGGGCTTACTTTTATTAAAACTGCTGTTGGTAACAAAAATACTTTGCACACCATGTAATGCCATTGATGCGCTTGCTTTATTTCTTTTATCATGTCCAATATTGTCGAAAGTACAATTCTCTAATTCCAAAAATGGTCCAAAAGTACTTTCATCATTACCTCCACGATATAGCGTAAGAACTGTTTTACCGATGTTTGAAAAGGTGTTGTTTTTCAGGATAACATATTCAGCATTATAGATTCCAGTATCATCAATTTCTTTATCTAGTGCAACTACATGTCCAGTAACATCTTTAAAATTAGAATTGGTAATTTGAAGTGTGTCTGCAAATGTATTTTTAAATACGCGTACCACATCAAATGAATGATTCACATCCAGATTAACAAAATCACAATTATCTATAAAAAGCTTGTAATTCTTATTCATAGAATATTTACTTGTGCGCACTACTGAATTTCCAGATCCATCAGGTGAATCTTCGCCGTCAAACGTAATACCCTCCAAAGCAAGGCTTCCGCCGTTTTGAATGTCAAAAAGAGATTTTTTTTCAAAAAATACCTTTGGCGAAATTCCATTAGCCGCACGAAATGTGAGCGCATGGGACACTTCAATAATTTTATTAGTAAAGTAGTTCCCCGATTCGGTCAATTCAATGATATCTCCAGATTGAGCTAGCTTTGCCGCCTCAAATAACGAATTTTGTCCAGTACCTACTTGAATTACCTTACCCGAGTTGAGAGGCACGGTTTTATATTTTTTACTGTACCAAGAAACACCTGTGTTTTCTTTTGTTGCCAGTTTTTCACTTAATGCAAATACATCTCCCGATGGCATTTTTGTTGGAACTGAGAATCCATTTTTATCTGTTGTAAGTGAAATGTCATTTTGATAGACTCCATTTCCTAGATTGTGTTTAGCAAGTGGACCAGTCCAATTTTGATCAAAATCAATTCCACTAACATCATCATAAACAGTGAACGTTGTGCCTTGATTTTCGTGGTAAAACACATTATTGGCAATAGACGAATTTATGGGTGCAGCAGAGCGCTCGGCATCGGCACCAGCACATAACTGAACATGATCACAATCTATAAAAACATTATTATCTACAGTCGCATCCTCAACTTGGAAATAGCGATTCAAAGGCGAATTTGGAACTCCATTCATAAGAACCAAAGCCCCTCTAAAACGATAGCCTGTTAGTCCAAATCCATAATTGTTAACTACGGTTTGTTGCCCATTAATTACTCGAATGCCACCCGTACTTGCTTTTCCATTTCCTATAAAAGCATTTCCATCAATCATGGTTTCATTTCCATGCCTCATGGTGAGCGTGCCTATACATTCAAAGAACGTGTTATAGCGATAGGTGTTTTGGCAAGATTTGTTTGATATAATTTCATGCTCGCCATCACACCTATCAAAGTAATTAGACTCCACTACGGTATTCGAATTTGTCAACGAAAAATGACTTGTACCAATACGAAGTGTTTCACCACCGTTTGAGCCTAAATTAGGCCTTGGACCAAAATAATTATGATCTATAAGGTGGTTGTTTTCTCTGCTTTCTTCAGTATTCAATCGCACTATAAGTGTAACTCCTCTATTGCTTTTCCCTTCAAAATGACAATGATCAACTCGGTTATTTTTTCCATAAAGAGCCACCCAACTATCTTGCTCGTGACGCTCGGGATTTGAATAGTTATCAATAACACAAGCCGTAAGTCTTACATTGTTTGCTAACGTTTTACTATCCTTTTTGAAAGAAATCACTTCGTTGGTTGGGGTGTATCCATTTCTAAAGATTAGACCCTCAATAATAAGGTGTTCACCTGCAATATTTAGTCGTGAATTTCCTTCAAGAAAAACACTACCCATTGTTTCTACAGAAAGTGTAATTGGATTATCGGGTGTTCCAAATGCCTCAAATAAAAGCTCCGCATTTTGCCACACACCATTTTTGAGAACGATCATATCGCCAGGAACTGCATTGGCAACAGCTTTATTAAATTCATCAACATTCGAAACAAAAGTTTTGTTTGAAATACTATCACACGACAAGAAACTTAAAGTCAGTACAAAAAAGAGGTATATGGAACGTATCATAAAATTGGTTGACCAGTTTGGTTTTCCAAATATATGAATAATTTGAAGAAATAAAAAAACGGCTCATTTGAGCCGTTTTATGGTTAAAATAAACTTGGGTTTATTTCTTCTCTTCTGCGAGCATAGCCGCAGCATGTCCTTGGTTGTGAGCTAATGCTACTATAATTTTATCGCTCATGATATTCATCTTTTTGCGTTAAACTTATTGTAACGATTGATCCGGGTGCGTTCTCTCCACCCGCGACTATATTATAAAACCCAGTCCACACGGGTCATAAAGTATTGTAAATTATGATATTCACAATTTAAAGATACAAAAAAATAATTCACTAAAATAAATTAGCAGAAAAGGCTTTAAATATGTGATTATGACATTTATAAAGGAAATGCCAGTGTGTAGTAAATGTTAACTAAAATCGCTTTCCTTTTTTCTTTTTTGATTTCGATTTATCTTTTTTTCTTTTCTTTTTTCCGCTGTAAAAAGAATCAGATTTTTTGCGCTTACTGAATCGATCAGATTTTTGATTCCTTCCTTTAGAAAAACCTTCGCCATTTTGTAAATGCTGGCCTCTTTTTTCAGTTAACCGCACTTGAATCGATCGGCCGTCTAACTTTAAATCATCAAACGCCGATAACACCTGGTCTTTTTTGTCTAAAGCAGTGTTGAAATAAGCATGATTTTCCATCACATCAACATGGTAAATATCATCTGCCTCAAAGGCTAGAAAATCGACTAAAAACAGTTTTAATGCTTTCCACGTGTAATCATCTCTATTACCAATATTGATGGTATATCGAGCATCTGATTTTTTCTTCGAAGACTTTCCTTCCGATTCAATTTTTGAAATACTACTGGATTGCTTTTGATAGTATGCATTCAACCTGTTAAACTCAACTGACATTAACTTTTTAATAAGTTCTTGCTTAGAGAATGTATCAAAAATACTGTTTGCTTCAGCTAGGTAATTTTCAATATCTGTATCAACTGTTGTGGATTCAATTTTTTGAGCAAAATGAAGTAATTGCTTTGAAAGAATAGCATTTACATCAGGAATTTCCTCAGCAGCGATGTTAGCATTTATAATGCGCTCAAGTTTTCTGACTTTTCCCAACTCCCCTTTTGTAAGAATAATCATAGAGGTTCCCGAACTGCTTGCACGTCCCGTTCTTCCACTTCGATGCGTGTATGTTTCTATTTCATCTGGCAGTTGATAATGGATAACATGTGAAATGTTGTCTACATCTAAACCGCGCGCTGCAACATCTGTAGCTACTAAAGTTCGAATTTGTTTGGCGCGAAAGGCTTTCATCACCAAATCGCGTTGATTTTGACTAAGGTCACCATGCAAAGCGCCTGCGCTATATCCGTCTTCAATTAATTTTTCGGCAACTCGTTGTGTGTCGCGCTTTGTACGACAAAATACAATAGAGTAAATATCGGGCTGCGTGTCTGAAAGTCGTTTAAGTGCGTTATATCTCTCCCTACCAGCCACGAGATAATATTCGTGCTTAATATTTGTTGAGGCGGCATTTTTCGTGCCAACAGTTACCTCAACTGGGTTGTGCATAAACGTCTCCGCAATTCGAGCAACTTCTTTTGGCATGGTGGCCGAGAACAACCAAGTTTGCTTTTCATTTGGGGTAAATGAAAGAATATTGGTAATGTCTTCTTTAAAGCCCATGTTAAGCATTTCGTCTGCCTCATCCAAGACACAAATTGAAACAGATGCTATATTAACATACTTTCTTCGAATCATGTCTTGCATCCGGCCGGGAGTGGCAACCAAAACCTGAGCTCCTTTTTTAACTTGCTTTGCCTGATCGTTAATGCTCGCACCTCCATAAATTGGAACAATATTCAACCCCTTAATTGAGGAGGCATATTTGGTGAGTTCTTTGCTGATTTGCACACACAACTCTCGGGTAGGCGCAATGACGACACCCTGAGTTGATTTACTACTTGTATCTATTTGCTGAAGCATCGGCAGTCCAAACGCAGCTGTTTTTCCTGTCCCGGTTTGCGCTAAAGCAACAATATCCGTTTGTTTTTGTAACAAAGTAGGAATGGCTTTTTGTTGTACTTCTGTGGGTGATTGAAACCCCAAGGCATAAATTGCCTCTAAAAGTTTGGGCGCTATACCCAAAGATGAAAAATCTGTCATAAGAGGTGGCAAATGTAACTTAAATAGTTAGAAGACTGGGATTTGGCAAAAGAAAAAACCCGCAACCTAGTTGCGGGTTCGAATGTACCTTGGGTGGGAATCGAACCCACACGCTGTTGCCAGCACTGGATTTTGAATCCAGCGCGTCTACCAATTCCGCCACCAAGGCAAA
>JAYPBW010000028.1:0-3316 GCA_038124405.1 Flavobacteriaceae bacterium
TACAATCTTCATTTCGAGGAAGGTACTTATCGTTGTATGGGTTGTAAAGAACCTCTTTTTAGCAGTAATTCAAAGTTTAATAGCGACTGCGGTTGGCCAAGTTTTGATAATGCCATTGAAGGAAAAATAAGATATGAGCGTGACACCACACTTGGTATGGTGCGTACAGAAATCATCTGTAACAGCTGCGATGGTCACCTTGGACACGTTTTCAATGATGGACCAACAAACACGGGGTTACGCTATTGTGTTAACTCTGTGGCCTTAGATTTTACGAAAGAAGAGAAAAACAAAAAATAGAGCTTCTTAATAGGTTTTGGTTTCGTATTTTTGCGCAAACTTTTACATATGAGCCAATATGATATCATTGTTTTGGGAAGTGGTCCAGGCGGCTATGTTACTGCTATTCGCGCTTCTCAGTTAGGGTTTAAAACTGCTGTTGTAGAAAAAGAAAGTCTAGGAGGCGTATGCCTTAATTGGGGCTGTATTCCAACAAAAGCACTGATAAAATCTGCTCAAGTTTTTGAATATTTACAACACGCAGAAGACTATGGCCTAACTGTTAAAGAATACGATAAAGACTTTAATGCCGTCGTGAATCGGAGTCGTTCTGTTGCTGAAACCATGAGCAAGGGAGTTCAGTTTTTGATGAAAAAAAATAAAATTGATGTTATATCGGGTTATGGTACATTAATGCCCGGAAAAAAAGTTCGTGTGAAAGCGGATGATGGAAGTGAAAAAGAACTCTCTGCACAACATATTGTAATCGCAACAGGCGCACGATCACGAGAGCTTCCAAGCCTTCCACAAGATGGAAAAAAGGTAATTGGATATCGTCAAGCCATGACGCTAGAAAAACAACCCAAAAAACTTATTGTTGTGGGTTCTGGAGCCATTGGGGTTGAATTCGCATACTTTTATAATGCCATGGGAACCGAAGTAACACTTATTGAATACTTACCAAGAATAGTTCCCGTAGAAGATGCAGATATTTCAAAGCAGATGGAGCGCTCATTTAAAAAGGCTGGCATCAAAGTGATGACTGGTGCAGAAGTTACTGCAGTTGACACCACGGGAAAAGGAGTAGCCGCCACAGTAAAAACCAAAAAAGGTGAAGAAAAAATTGAAGCCGATATTGTACTTTCTGCTGTAGGCATCAAAACCAATATTGAAAATATCGGACTTGAAGAAGTAGGTATTGCGACCGATCGTGATAAAATACTTGTAAATGATTTTTATCAAACTAATATTCCCGGTTATTATGCCATTGGAGATGTGACTGCTGGCCAAGCACTGGCGCATGTAGCCTCGGCAGAAGGAATTTTATGTGTAGAAAAAATCGCAGGACAGCACGTTGAAGCTCTAGATTATGGAAACATTCCAGGTTGTACGTACAGCAGTCCAGAAATTGCATCTGTTGGACTTACTGAAGCCCAAGCCAAAGAGCAGGGTTATGAAATAAAAGTGGGTAAATTCCCATTTTCTGCTTCTGGTAAAGCGCAAGCTGGCGGTGCAACGGAAGGATTTATTAAGGTTATTTTCGATGCCAAATACGGAGAATGGTTAGGCTGCCATATGATTGGTGCTGGAGTTACCGACATGATTGCTGAGGCGGTTTTAGGAAGAAAATTAGAAACAACAGGTCATGAAGTTCTTAAAGCTGTGCACCCGCACCCTACTATGAGTGAAGCTATGATGGAGGCCGTAGCCGATGCTTATGATGAGGTTATACATATCTAAAATTTAGAATACCATATAATTTAAAGCAGCCTGTTGGCTGCTTTTTTTTATATTTAAGTAACATTTAACCCATCCCAAATCGGTAATACATGAATAGTACAGTTTCGCATTTAAGTCAATTATTAACTATTGGCGAGCATTATTTTGCAAAAACTTCACGACAGCAAATGGCAGCAAAACCAGCCCCAACTAAATGGTCTAAAAAAGAAATACTTGGCCACCTAATCGATTCAGCAATTGTTAACATTAGACGGTTTAGTGAAATCTTATGTAGTGAAAAACCATTTTTAATACCCAATTACAACCCAGATGCATTAGTGGAAGTCAACAACTATCAAGGAGCAGAATCTAAAAATGTTGCCATGTTATGGTTATACTTAAACAAATTATTCATATTATGAACCAACAAAATGAAACAACATTGCAGTCTGTTGTGATATTAAAGGACAGAAAAGAAACGGATTTACGTTTCTTGATGAATGATTATGTTGAGCATTTAGAGCATCACTTAAAGCAAATCATTAGTTAGTAATCAGTATTTTGCAATCAAATAGATTAAACTAGTATGGCAAAATATGTTTTAATAACAGGTGTTTCATCGGGTATTGGACGAGATGCACTCAGACTGCTACATGAAAAAGGATATCATATTTTTGGCAGCGTTCGTAAAGCTGAAGACGCTGAGGCTTTAACCCAGTCTTATCCTAAACGCTTTACCCCTTTGCTTTTTGATGTTCAAGATCATGACGCAGTAAAAAAAGCTTCTGAATTGGTTTATGAACAATGTGACTCACTGCATGCGCTTATAAACAATGCTGGAATTGCAGTTCCTGGCCCTTTGCAATACATGGCAGAACAAGATTTTGAACGTCAGCTTGATATTAACTTAAAATCTGTAAGAAGAATCACCAACTTATTTCTTCCACTTTTAGGTGCTACGCCCAGCATTCATGGGATTCCAGGAAGAATAATCAATATCAGTTCTATTACGGGTTTGATTAATTAGCCCTTTAACGGAGCCTATTCTATTTCTAAACACGCTTTAGAAAGTATGACGGATATATATCGTAGAGAACTCAGAAGGTATGGTATTAAAGTTATTGCGATTGAACCTGGACCTATAAAAACAGATATTTGGGGAAAAAATATGAATAGCATGGAACAATATGCCCACACAGATTATTATGACGTGTTGCAAAAAGCGGATAAAATGATTGAAAATGCTGAAAAATCGGCATTACCTGTTGATCAAATTTCCACTCTCATTCTAAAATGCTTAACCAGGAAAAATCCAAAAACACGCTATATTGTTCACAAAAATGCATGGATTTTTAAACTGTTGGCATTTTATGTACCCGACAAAATTGTAGATTGGTTCATACACCGGACACTTACAAGCAGCAACCGACACCGACCCATTTAAAATAAAAGATACTCCTTCTAATTACTTATATGTAAAAAACTGCACCGCTAGTGCATAACTATAAAGTCCAAAACCTAAAATCAAGCCTTTAGCATGGGGAGTTAAATAGGAAGTATGACGAAAGTCCTCGCGAGCAAACGTATTGGATATATG
>JAYPBW010000028.1:3326-5544 GCA_038124405.1 Flavobacteriaceae bacterium
CTGCTAATTATTTTAGAGGTTTAGATGAGTGTTGTGTTTCTATTGCTTTAATGGCATCACCCAAACCTACAGAAGTGTGTGTATAAGCCCCTGCATTTAAAATAATTCCGTCGGCGGAAAAACCATGCGCATGAAGGGCGTCAATCAATTCACCTTCAACATTAGACTGCACATAATGAAAAGTACACGATGGGTATTGTTCCTTAAGCGTTTCTAAGTAGGTTTCAAAACCTTGAGTTCCGTAAATTTCAGGCTCACGTTTACCCAAGAGGTTTAGGTTTGGTCCATTAATGATGGTGATTTCCATACAGAATTTTGGTCAAAACTAAGAAACTCTGACCAATCCTCAGATGTTTTTCAAACAATCATCCGTAAAAACTCCCTATCTAAAGGGTATTCTTTGTACTACTTACCTGCAGCAAACGTTATTTTTACGTTCACTCGGTATTCATTCACTATTCCATCTTTTACAGTAAGGCTAAAGTTATTCACATTAACCGAAACAATATTCTTAAGGGTTTTATGAGCTTCTTTTACTGCATTACTTGCCGCATCTTCCCAACTTTTATTGGAATTAGACAGAACTTCAATGACTTTTAATATTGCCATAATATTTGATTTATAGGTTAAATAATTAATTAAAAAAGTGTTCTTTTGCTGCAAAACCTAAATTAGTTACTTTTAAAAATGCATTGGGAAAAAGCGATTGAAGCGTATACTTTTCATCTTCGTTTAGAGCTAGGACTTTCCGAGAACACTATTGAAGGATACCAGTTCGACGTAAAAAGATTGGCGCATTATTGTGCCGCTTTAAAATCAAAAAACACCCCTTTAACTGTAACAACAGATACGGTAAAAGACTTTGTTTTTCAGCTTTCTAAAGAGGTTCAGCCTCCAACTCAATCTAGAATTATTTCTGGAATTAAGGGATTTTTTGTTTACTTACAGCTAGAAGGTATTCGAAAAAACAATCCCACACAACTACTAGAATCGCCAAAGCTTCGAAAAACTTTTCCCGATACTTTAGCAATTGAAGAAGTTGATGCACTAATATTAGCAATAGATAAAAATAGTAAATACGCTTTTCGAAATATATGTATGTTAGAATTATTATACAGTTCGGGTTTGCGTGTAAGCGAACTTACTGGATTAAATTGTTCTGATTTATTTTTTGAAAAGGGATTGATTCGAATTCGTGGGAAGGGAGACAAATTACGTTGGGTTCCCGTTGCAGAAAATACCGTTCTATTACTTCAAGAACATATCCAAAAAAAAACAAAAGAAAGGGCTATTAAAGGATATGAAGATCGTCTATTTTTAAACAACAGAGGGAAAGAACTTACTAGAAACATGGTATTTACCATTGTCAAAAAAGCTGCATTACGCGCTGGTATAAACAAAAAAGTAAGCCCTCATACACTTCGTCATTCTTTCGCAACACACTTAGTAGAAAACGGCGCTGATATTCAGCTTGTTCAACATATGATGGGCCATGCTAGCATAACAACTACAGAACGCTATATTCACATGAGTCAACGACACCTAAAAGAAGCCATTGCCAAATTTCATCCAAGAGGAAATTAAGAGGGAACTGTCATACGAAAGCCTTCGCCATGAATGTTAGAAATTTCAATATTTGGATCTGCTTTTAAATGCTTTCGGAGTTTAGCAATATATACATCCATAGAGCGAGAGGTGAAATAAGTGTCGTCTTTCCAAATCTTTTTTAACGCCAATTCTCTGGGCATCAAGTCGTTAAGATGTAGTGCTAAAAGTTGTAGCAAAGCACCTTCTTTCGGGGAGAGCTTTACAGGTGAATCCGTACCAAAAGACAACTCCCGAAGTTTATCATTAAAACTAAACATGCCAATAGTAAATTGATATTTTGCTTTGTCTAAATTCATCACGTTTTGTTCCATTCGTTGAAACATAGCTTTCATTTTAAGTAGCAAAACATCAGAATCAAACGGTTTTGTTAAGTAATCATCGGCACCTAAATTATACCCTTTTACCACATCTTCTTTCATTGATTTTGCTGTAAGAAAAATAATAGGGACATGAATGTCAGATTTTCGGATTTCTTTTGCAAGTGTAAACCCATCTTTGTAAGGCATCATAACGTCTAACAAGCAAATAGCAAACTCATCTTTAAGAAACTTTTCACTACCCTCAACTCCATTTCGAGCCAGCACAACATCATAATCATGCAGCTCTAGAT
>JAYPBW010000028.1:5554-17265 GCA_038124405.1 Flavobacteriaceae bacterium
CGAAGAATTGCTCCAAAGTTTAAATCATCCTCAACCAATAAAACTTTCTTTTTTGCAGCTATCATAATGTGTGTTTTAACGGAAAACTCACTGTAAAAGTACTTCCTTTTTTGAGTTGACTTTTAACAGAAATCGTGCCATTGTGTAATTCAACAATACGTTTCACATATGAAAGTCCCAACCCATGCCCTTTTACAGTATGAATGTTACCAGATTCTTCTCTGTAGAAACGATCAAAAACCTTCCTTCTAACTGCACTACTCATTCCTACTCCTCTGTCTTGAACAGAAACCATAAATGCATTTTCAGAAATAGAAGTTGTCACATCAATTTCTACATTTCCATAAGAATACTTTATTGCGTTTTCCAATAGATTTACCCAAACATTGGTCATATGAGATTCTGACATTAGAAGTTTTACTTGCATGGGGTCAAGATTAACGCGTAAAATTCCCTCATTTTGATCAACAAGAAGCCTTACATGCTCTACAGCAGTTTTGACAGGAATATGAGGATCAATTTCGGCAGTGGTAAGTTCTAATTCTTTTCTATCTAACCTTGAAATTTGTAGTACATTTTCTACTTGGGTATTCATACGACGACTCTCATCACGTATAAGTCCCAGGTATTGTGTAACCTTGTTGGGTTGCTTCGCAATAGCTGGTTTTCCCAAAGCGTCAAGAGCTAATTGAATGGTTGCTATTGGGGTTTTGAACTCATGGGTCATATTATTAATAAAATCAGACTTTATATCTGATATTTTTTTCTGCTTAAATGCTTGTAAAAGTGTTATAGCGAAAACTCCAATAAGGACTAAAGTAAATAAAATAGAAAGTGCAATTGAGCTCATTACAGAGGAGCGAATAAAAGCACTTTTCTCGGGAAAAATTAATCGTAGCTCATATATACTTTCGCCTTTAACATTAACAAACAAAGGGGTTTTATAAGTCGTGTTATTTATGTTTTGTAAAAAATATTCCGTTCCAAGACCCGACATCCTATTTCCCTCAAAAACTCTAAACTCGAAGCTTGCATCAATATCACGCAGCAATAATTCTTGCCCAAGTAAAAGCTCTAGCTCAAAGGTGCTTACTCTTTTTTCAATGGGATTAGTTGCAGCTATATCCATAAAAATGCCTTCGTACTTTGCTTTATCCATAGAAGACAAACGCTCTATACGCTGCATACGCTCTGAAGATGACATCCGATTAATTGTTCCTTCAACATCATCCTCTAATACGGTGGTGGCTTTTATACTTCTATACTCTAAAATTGGAGTTGAATCTAACGAAGATGGATCATATAAATCAGGAAAAATACCGTAGGTGTCTTCTATAATGCCTCTTGAGACTAGTAAGGTTTTATTTTCCTCAGTTTCACGATCAATATATTGAAAAACATCTGTAAGTTGAGAAGCTTTTGGAGATCCAATACTGTCCATCAACTTTTGGGTAGCAATAATATAGTCGCGTAATTCTCTCTCCTTAATTTGTTCTGAAACAGATGCTAGTGCATTATTAACCCCAAGAGAGAATTGTCTGTCGCGATTATTAAGATTGGTTTGAATCCAAAAGGTTTGCACTATGATTATCCCCAGTAGAGACAATCCCATAAAAGAAACCAATACCGCAAAAAGGTTTTTTTTCATGCTTCAGAACTCTTGAGTAGTTGTTTGTGCAAGGCTTTTACTTGTGATTTAACAGTGCTAAAATCTGAATTTTCGATAACAAAATCAGCCAGAGGATTTTTTTTTGTATCATTCCACTGGTTTGCAATCCGATCTAGAACATCATCTTTAGTCACATCGTCACGCAACATTACTCTTGAAATACGCTCTTTTTCTGGAGCAGTTACCAAAACAATGCCGTCAAAACGTT
This sequence comes from Flavobacteriaceae bacterium, assembly GCA_038124405.1. Classification (GTDB taxonomy): domain Bacteria; phylum Bacteroidota; class Bacteroidia; order Flavobacteriales; family Flavobacteriaceae; genus UBA7446. The sequence goes on from JAYPBW010000028.1 coordinate 7,432, forward strand.
GTTGCGCATCAAGCTCAAAAACGATAGGGAATTCATACATCGTATAAGGCGCATCTTGCGTGTTTTTCCAATTTAAATAGGCATCCGTAGCAGCCGGATGCACGATAGCGTTTAATGAAGCTAATCTTTCTGGATTATTAAAAACTTGCTTTGCTATATAGGCACGATTCAACACACCTTTATGGTATGCTTTAGGTCCAAGCAATGCCTTTATTTGTTGTACAAGTATTGTATTGTGCTGCATGGCAAACTTTGCAGAGTCGTCTGCAGAAAACGTGGGAACTCCTAATTCATTAAATACTGAAAGCACTGTAGTTTTTCCACTTCCTATTCCACCAGTAAGCGCATAATGCTTCATTCTAAAATAAAATACGAAACGGTTGTAGGTGTAATAGATAATTGTTTGGCAGTCGTCGGAACACCATAAACACGAACAGGCAGTTGATCTTTTGAGTCCTCCTTTTCATAAACCACCTCAGCTCTAAGCTCAGATGCATTCATTAAACGAATAAGCGAAAGTGGAGCAGCAAACCTTACTTGAACTTGTTTTGGAGCAATGGTAATTGAAACCTTGTTCAAAGTTGATTTGTTAATGACACGAACAGGAATTTCAAAAGAAACTTCAGAGTATCGGTCCGCAGTTCCGCTAACTTCTATGGCAGTGGTACTCCAGTTGGCTAGTTTGGCAATAGAATCAACCATTTTAGCTTGCAATGTAAAATTTCCTTGTAATAAGTTGTCTTGCTTGACTTCAAAAGTTGCATTTTCTAATTCTTCTAAGATTACCTTACTTCCAAAAGCAGATACGCTATCTATACTGAATTTTAGCGGAGTGGTAAGTAGATACCCTTCTGCAAGTTTTGGCTGATTTGCCAATATGGGCACAAATGATTTTCGTGAAGCTTGATCAAGCGGCAATTTCACTGTAGGTGAAACAAAAAACTGAATATCACTCGAATTTGAATATGCCTTCCGATAGGATTCAAGAACAAATTGAGTAGAAAGCTCGGTATTGTCTACTCCTGACAATGGCAATTCACTGACTGAAAGTTGGATTTTTTTAGGAAAAATCCTTCTATATAAAATTGAAAAACCTGTAGACGAAACTTGAGCAGGCACTTCAATATTTGATGATAAAAGAACTAACTGGTTTGCGTCTGAAATCAATTCTACTCGAATAGAAACGGTAGCACTGTACGTGTCTGAAAGGGCGCTAATTGTCCATATCACAGCAGCAAACACCAAAAACAAAATTCCTTGTTTTGAGCTTAAAAACCTTCTTCTAGATGTATGCTGCCGACTGGGCATAACTATGAATTTTCTAGATCTTCAAAGGCCTGCATAACATCATCACTAACACCCATATTAGAGAATCCCCCATCGTGAAATAGGTTTTGTAGTGTTACTTTTCGAGTTAAATCTGAGAACAAAGAAACGGTGTAGTTCGCACAATCAAGAGCAGAAGCATTGCCAAGTGGTGACATTTTTTCGGCGTATGAAATAAATCCATCAAAACCTTTTACTCCTTTACCTGCTGTAGTGGGTGTTGGAGACTGCGAAATCGTATTCACGCGTACATTTTTATCTCGCCCAAAAAAGTAACCAAAACTTCTAGCAACAGACTCTAAAAAAGCCTTGTTATCTGCCATATCGTTATAATCAGGAAATACGCGTTGAGCGGCCATGTAAGAAAGTGCCACTATGCTGCCCCATTCATTCATTGCATCTTGCTTGTAAAGAACTTGCATTACTTTATGAAACGAACCTGCAGACACATCCCAACCCTTGGCTGTCCAGTCGTATTTTTGATCGGTGTATGACCTTCCTTTTCTAACATTAACTGACATCCCGATAGAGTGCAGAACAAAATCAATTTTACCGCCCAATACTTCTACTGATTCGCTTACTAATTTATCCAAATCTTCAAGAGAAGTTGCATCTGCTGGAATTACCGTAGCTCCTGTTTTTTCTGCCAACTGGTTTATGGTGCCCATTCGCATGGCGATGGGAGCATTTGTAAGCACAAATGAACCGCCTTCTTCATGAACACGCTCGGCTGTTTTCCATGCAATAGAATTTTCATCTAGTGCACCAAAAATAATTCCTCTTTTCCCTTTTAGTAATCCGTAACTCATACTTCTAAATTAAAATTAAACGTTTCGCAACTCTTGCGCATGGCGCATGGCTGATTCTTTAATGTTTTTTCCACCCAACATTTCGGCCAATTCTTCTATTCTAGCATCTTCATCTAAAAGAGTTAAAAAGGTTTGGGTGGTGTTGTCAATCACTTTTTTAAAGACTTTATAATGTGCATCTGCTAAAGCAGCAATTTGGGGTAAGTGTGTAATTGAAATCACTTGCATATGACGACTCATTTGTTGCATGCGCTTTCCCATTTCTTTTGCCATTTCGCCCGAAACACCCGTATCTATTTCATCTAAAATTAGGGTAGGTAATTGAGATTTTTCAGACATTATCGATTTGATAACCAACATAATTCTTGACAATTCACCGCCAGAGGCTATTTTTCCTAAAGGAGCAAAATCAATTCCTTTGTTTGCAGAAAAAAGCAACAGTACCTCCTCCATTCCTGTTGGACTTGGCGCATGTAATTTGTTCAGTTCTATCGAAAATTGGACATGTTCCATACCCAAACTTCGAGAACGCTCTGCCAGTGCCTCGGCCAAAGGTCTGCACACATTCTCTCTAGATTTGCGTAATGTAAGTGCCGCATGTTGTAAAGCTGTTTCTGCCACTTCAACTTGATCCTTCAACACTGTAATACGTTCATCTAGGCTTTCAACAGCTCCGCAAAGTTGCCGTAAAGCTATTTGCTTTTCAATGAGTCCATTTGCATCTTGAACGTGATGTTTTTGACACAGGGCATGCAATGTGCTCAACGTATCTTCCACCTCTTGTAACCTGCCAGGATTATGGGTGATAGATTCTCCCAACTGTTGTGCCTCTTGTAATATATCAGCAATTTCGATGCCCACGCTAGTAATACGCTCATAAAGAGACGCATATATTTCACCGATAGATTCAATTTTGCCAAAAAGCTGCCTAAGCGTTTGCAATTGATCCTGAACTCCTATCTGCTCTTGGTGTCCTATGGAAATAATTTCTGAAAGTGTAGCTTTTAATCCCGTTGCATTGCGAAGTACGGCTGCTTCATTTTCAAGTTCTTCCATGAAGTTTGGAGTAAGTGAAATTTGATCTAACTCGTGAAGTAAAAAGGTATTGTAGTCCAATGTATCGTTAGATAGCTTTTGTTGCTTTTCTAAAACTGATAATTCCTTGGTCAAGGAAATCCATTTTTCGTAATGGTTCTTGTATGAATCTACGATACTTGGTTCCTCTGCAAAAGCATCTAAAAGATTAAGATAAAACGAAGGATCGGTTAGTTGCAGAGTTTGCCGCTGTGTGTGAATATCAACTAGTGACGCACCTAGAATTTTTAGTGCATCAAGCGTCACAGGAGTATCGTTAACAAAAGCACGTGACTTTCCCGACATATTTAATTCACGACGCACAACTGTGTGAGTTTCGGCATCCACATCGAGTTGCTCAAATACGTGACTCAATTGGTACGAATCAACATCAAAAACGGCTTCTACTATACATTTTTTAGCTCCTGGCCGAATGGTAGACAAATCTGCGCGTTGTCCTAAGATTAGCGATAAGGCCTCTAAAAGTATAGATTTTCCAGAGCCTGTTTCACCTGTTAGAATACACAAACCTGAGGCAAATGAAACCTCTAAATCTTCAATGAGAGAAAAATTTTTTATGGTTAATGACGTAAGCACAGTAATAAAATGACGTTATTTCAAATATAGTGCGTTTATGGGATTTGGTCGAACGAAGTTATCAACGTGCTATCATGTCCCAAAAAGAAGTTGCGCTTGGCGCATATCTATTCAAAAATTTAATTAGCCCTTCCGTGTCAACTTCGGGGCCATCACTAAATATAAGCCCTATCTCTTCGCCTTTAGCATCAAAAAAAGTACGCATAGTGTAGGAGTTTGGCTGTCTGCGAATCAAGTTTTGTAATCGAAGGATTTGAGTTTTAATGTGTTCCTTAGCTTCTTTTGGTTGTGATGTCATGATATCCATTCCATTTCTGTGGTATTCGTATATCATCAATCTGTAATCATTGTATGCGGGTGAAGTTATCTGGTCAATAAGCGTGTAACGCCCCGATTGATTCGTTGAAAGATTCCACCCAGCTGCATTACTAGCTTGGGCAGCGTTAGCAATTGTTCTAGCGCGCTCAAAATATGAAGTTCCACCTAAGGGTGAAAAACTATCTAACTCCATACCAATTGCTAAATTGACATAATAAGAAAAAACTGAAATAAGGTTGTTATTATAACGGTTTATATCGTAATAAAAAGGCTGAAATTCTTGATAATTAAAACTAAACGTATCATCCAAATAATTCACAAGTGGAGCGTAGTAATTGCTATTGTATATTAATCTTCCAGATTGAATTTGTAAGGTTCCCAAGTACGATGTGTCATTTACCTCTGAAATAGTAAGCAACATAGAAATGGAAATTTCTGACTGTGATGAAGAGCGTCCTGAAATCCACATAGTATTGTTTAAAAAGTCTTGAAGCGACTTTTCTAAAGTTTTCAACGGAGTGACATTGGTTTGATTTACCAATTCGGTATTAAGGGTCAAATCTACTCGAACAGATTGAGCACACAAAGCAGTGTGAAAAGCAAGAATTAAAAGTAAAACGTTAACTCGCATCAAACATAGTTTTTAAATGGTGTAACACATCCTGTGCCACTTCTTGTTTAGATTTTAACGGATAATGAATAATATCTTTACCCCGTTGCAAAAAAGAAATTTTGTTGGTGTCATGACCAAAACCTGCTCCTTTATCTGTAAGGGCATTTATCACCACAGCGTCAAGATTTTTATTTTTAAGCTTATGTTGCCCATTAACAACTGCGTCTTGGGATTCTAAAGCAAAACCTATTAAAATCTGATGGGACTTTTCTTTTCCCATTTGAGCTAAAATATCAGTTGTAGGTGCTAATTCAATAGCATCTAATCCATCATATTTTTTGATTTTCTGATTTGTTTTATTGGCAGGCTTAAAATCGGCAACAGCAGCAGACATAATCACTGCGTCTGTTTGAACATAAGATTTCATGCACGCCTCAAGCATTTCTTCAGCCGTAGTCACAAACTGAACTTTCACATTTGGATGTACTTGATTACCAGCAGTTGGGCCACTGATAAGAGTAACATCAGCACCTTGTTGTGCTGCGCAATTGGCAAGGGCATATCCCATTTTTCCCGAAGAGTGATTTCCAATAAAACGTACAGGATCAATGGGTTCGTATGTCGGACCCGCAGTAATCAAGATTTTTTTTCCAGAAAAAGGGGATTGTTCAAGAAAATATGTTTCGAGGGCTGCAACAATTTGCTCAGGCTCTTCCATTCTACCTTCTCCCTCAAGCCCACTTGCTAGCGCACCTGAAGTGGCAGGAATCAAAAAATTTCCATTAGACACAAGCGTATCTATATTTTTTTGGTTTGCCGGGTGCTTATGCATGTCTAAATCCATTGCAGGCGCAAAAAAAACAGGGCATTTTGCCGAAAGGTAAGTTGCTATGAGCATATTGTCTGCTCTAGCTTGAGCCAGTTTAGAAAGCGTATTGGCAGAGGCTGGAGCTATTATCATAGCATCAGCCCAAAGACCTAGCTCAACATGGTTGTTCCAAACAGCATCTTCGTTCTCTTCGTTGGTAAAGGAACTCAATACTTCACGATTAGAAACCGTAGAAAGTGTAAGCGGAGTAACAAAGGATTTGGCGGCATCGGTCATAACAACTTGAACCGTTGCGCCTAACTTAACAAGCAATCTAACAAGTAGTGGCGTTTTATACGCGGCTATACTTCCTGAAATTCCTAAAAGAATTCGCTTGTTGTGTAAAGCAGACATGACTATGCGTCCGAGTCCGAATCTGTGTGACGGTAATATATTTTATCCTGCAACCACTGCTCAATTGCAATGGCATGAGGCTTAGGAAGTTTTTCGTAAAATTTTGAAACTTCGATTTGCTCTTTATTTTCAAAAATCTCTTCTAAGTTTTCTGTAGGAGTGGCAAATTCTTCCAATTTTTCAAACAATTCCGTTTTAATATCCTCGTTGATTTGCACAGCACGTCTAGACAAAATAGAAATGGTTTCATAAATATTGCCTGTGTTGGTATCCAACTCATTACGATTGTAGGTCTTTGTTGTTTCAGCGGCCTGTGTACGTTTTAAATCCATACTATCAAATTAATTGGATGCAAAAGTACGTATTTCTTGCTCAATATCTTCCATCAATTCAGCAGCGTCTTCCATATGAGAAGAATTGGGATACAAACGTTTAAAATTTTGAAATTTAGACTTCGCATCAGCTAAACGATTTTCTTTTTTGTATTCAACACTATTAATAGCTAATGTAGCAGCTGCTGAAAACTGAACAAATAGTGCAGCTTCCCTAAAACTTGTTCCCGGATTATCTGCAATAAAGTTATCTAGGGCGGTTATAGAGGCTTTATAGTCTCTAATTGTGTTATATTGTTTGGCTGTTTCAAAGCCCTTTTTCTCTGTTTTAATACGTAATTCTTGAGCCATTTCATTAGCCTCAGCCATACGTTCACTACTTGGATAGCGATCAATAAATTCTTGTATTTTATCTAATGCTTCAAAAGTATCTTTTTGATCTAGGCTAAAATTAGGTGAAGTTTTATAGTGTGCGTATGCCATTAAAAAATAGGCTTCATCTGCTTTTTGACTATTTGGGTATGCCTTAACGAATGTTTCAAATTCATAAGCTGCCAAAATGTAATTGTTGGTATTCAAAAGTGTATTTGCATAAAAAAACACAATGCGTTCTGCTTGAGGCTTTCCTCTGTAGGTTTCTTTCAGTTGAGCGTAAAGCTGTCCCGCCTTTCTGAATTTTCCTTGCTCGTACAAAGAATTTGCAAGGTCACTTTTAATTGAAACATCTTCACTTTTTAATGCCTTTTGAAAATCGCTACAGCCTAAAAGCAAAACAAGCAACGCGGTAAAAAAATAATTTGGTACTTTCATATCCACAAATTTAGCTAAAACCAACCACATTCTAACTACCCAAATGCGTGTCAAATTCTTTCTTCTGTTATTAATTATTTTAACATCACAAAAAGCAATAGGACAATTCAGAACTGAACTTCAACCATGGGGATTTTACGCAGGTTATGGCACACAGCAAACAAAACCTTTTCATTCTTTAGACTATGATTTTGAACAACTTTTTGTTCTAAGTGAATTTACACTAAAGCAGTATTCACATAAAAAAATTCACATTCACATTAATGCAGAATCTGGGTACTTTTTGGCACGGCACCAACTTATAAACAAATGGTTTACTACCACCGAAGACTTTAAAGATTTCCCCGCTGACTTTCAACAAAAAATGATTCAAAAGAAAAGCATACATCAAATTGTTCTCCATTTAGCCGGAGAAATTGCCTATGTTATCCATCCAAAAACTCATCTATTTTTATATGTAGCTGTTGGTCCCATGTGGACATCCAAGCAAACAGAACGATTAGCAAAAGGGATTGCCTTTTCAGACAATATAGGGGTTGGTGTTAAAATGAAAGCATCAAACAAAATCTGGATTAGTAGTAGAGTGGTTTTGAGGCACGAATCTAATGCCGATATTAAATTTCCAAACTCAGGACATAATACCTTAGCATTTAGCCTCGGTCTACTTTTTAATGCAGCGTATTAACAAACGCCTGTAATGCCAATTTTAACTCCCCAGACGCTTTAACTAATGGCAGCCTAACTTCGTCAGAGGCAAGACCTTTTAGTTCGGTTACGGCTTTTATACCAGCAGGATTTCCTTCTTTAAAGAGTAAATCAATAGCCGGTAATAGTTTATCGTTAATCTTTGTGGCCTCTGTAGTGTTTCTAGATAATGCAGCGCGTATTCCAGCAACAAAAGTTTGAGGAAAGCCACCAGCAGCAACTGAAATTACTCCTGACCCGCCTAATAATGTCAGTGGAATAGCAGTCTCATCATCTCCAGAAAGCACTAAAAAATCTTCGGAAGTGTTTTCAATAATTTCTTTTCCTTGAACTAAATCACCACTTGCATCTTTAACACCTACCACATTTTGAGCGTCATTAGCAATCCGTATGGTAGTTTCTGCAGTCATATTCACTCCCGTTCTTCCAGGAACATTATACAAAATAAGGGGGAGCTTTGTTGCCTTATCAAGTGCCATATAGTGACGATACAAACCTTCTTGAGATGGTTTATTGTAATATGGAGTTACACTTAAAATGGCATCAAATCCTGTGGGGTCTAAATTCTTAAATTCATTTACAAGCTGGGCTGTATTGTTGCCGCCTAGCCCCATAATTAAAGGTACACGGCCATTAACTTCTTGTATAAAAGTTGAAAAAACTGCGTTTTTTTCTTCTTTAGTTAGAGTAACAGATTCACCCGTGGTTCCTAAAGCCACTAAAAAATCTATTCCTTGATTTATCAAAGAATGAATAATACGCCTAAGTGCAGCATGATCTACAGAACCATCTGTATTGAAGGGCGTAATGACAGCCACACCAGTTGAAGCACCTCTAAGTACGCTCATTGGGATGTATTTTGTTAAAATATTGTTTTATGTCAGAGAAATAAGCACCAAAATCTGTCTTTGCTGGTAGCACCAAGTCATTAAGCCTATGGTCTTGGGTTGCAGGCCCTATCCGAAACGAGGCTTTTATTTGAGCAGAAAACGACTGCAAAGGAAGAGTAACTTGTCCTACGAAATGAAGGGCTAAATCGTAATTTTGTCCCATTATGTACATTAAATCATCGGCATTAATACGCCCAAGCCAATCCAAACTTTGTGAATGTAAATGCGGCCCAGAAATTCCCTCTAGCATCTTTTTATTCACATTGTAATGTACTCGATCTATTGCGTCGTATTTGGGAGAAAAGAAATCGCACATTTCGTTAAACTGTGCTTCTGTAATGTCTAAATCTGTATCATGAATCATAACCAAACTACGAATCACTTTAGGCCTAAAAGCCAAGCGATTTCTCAATGCATTAAGTTGATACGCAACTGCGCGTTTTGCTAAAAATTTCATGGTATGCAAAAATAGCACTTTAATAGGATGTGGCTGTTCGTAAATGAATTTATCTTATAAAATTATAAAGTCTAGTTATAAATATAACAATCAACTGTCTATAAGCCCTTCTAGTTCTATTTCTGAAAGAATAGATACCCCCAAAGACTCTGCCTTGATTTTCTTAGCAGGGCCCATTTTATCACCGGCTACCAAATAGGTGGTTTTAGCTGAAATAGAAGAAACAACTTTACCGCCATGATTCTCGATAAGCGCTTTCATTTCATCTCTAGAATAATTGGTAAAAACACCCGAAACCACAAAGCGCATATCAGCTAGAGAATTCGAAACTTGTGTTTCTGACAAAGCCTGTTCAAGTTGTACCCCGGCTAACCGAAGTTTAAAAATCATCTGATGATTCTTTTCTTGACTAAAAAATTGGGAGACACTCTCAGCTATTCGTGTACCAATTTCATCTACAGCTTCAAGATCTTCTTTTGAAGCTGCTGCTAACGCATCAATAGAACCAAAGTGTTGCGCTAATTTTTTTGCTACTGTTTGTCCCACAAAGCGTATTCCTAATGCAAAAAGCACTCTTGAAAAAGAAATTTTAATGGATGCGGTAATCGCCTTTACAATATTATGTGCTGACTTTTCAGCAATGCGTTCTGGCTGAGGATGATGGTAATGATGTGGTTTGGA
>JAYPBW010000029.1:0-17234 GCA_038124405.1 Flavobacteriaceae bacterium
TTCATTTGTGAACCGCAGTAGATTTGGCATAAACATAACCTGTTCGCACTCCTCTTACATGGTTTGCAGAGACCTCAATACCACGCATCATAACCTCATCAGATGTGCAAAAGATAGCGCATGCGGCACTACCAACGGTTTCGGCTAGTGCAGCGGTAGCTCCACCGTGCAGTACGCCGTCTACTTGAAGTACAGCTGTAGTTACAGGCATTTTAGCAATTAAATAATCGTCTCCTAGTTCAATAAAACGTACGCCAAGTGTATCTACCATAGTATTGGCACATCGCTCTTGTAATGTCGCTAAAATGGTTTTTCTATCCATGAAAAAATACGCCCCGCAATGCGAGGCGTTGGTAAATATAGTTATTTAACTTCTTCAAAGTCTACATCTTCAACATCATCATCGTTAGATGAAGAAGACGCTTCCGAATCGCTAGCAGGTGGTGTTTCACCTCCAGCCTCTTGTTGTGCTTTATACATTTCTTCTGAAGCCTGTTTCCATGCCTCATTTATAGTATCAAGCGCCGGCTTAATAGCTTCAGCATCTTTAGACTCGTATGCTTTCTTGAGAGTTTCAAGCGCAGTTTCAATGGGTGCTTTTTTGTCTGCAGATAGTTTATCACCAAACTCTTTCAATTGTTTTTCTGTTTGAAAAATCATTTGGTCCGCATTATTAAGCACATCTACTTCTTCTTTAGCTTTTTTATCGGCATCGGCATTCGCTTCCGCCTCTTTACGCATACGCTCAATTTCTTCCTCTGTTAGCCCCGAAGATGCCTCAATACGAATATCTTGAGATTTGTTCGTTGCTTTGTCAAGCGCTGTTACTTGAATAAGTCCGTTAGCATCAATATCAAAAGTAACTTCGATTTGCGGAACACCACGCTGTGCAGGTGGAATTCCATCTAGGTGAAAACGACCAATGGTTTTATTATCCGCAGCCATAGAACGCTCTCCTTGCAATACGTGAATTTCAACAGAGGGTTGATTGTCTGCGGCTGTTGAAAAAACTTGTGATTTTTTGGTTGGAATGGTTGTGTTAGACTCAATTAGTTTTGTCATCACACCGCCCATAGTCTCAATACCTAATGAAAGTGGAGTTACATCAAGAAGTAATACGTCTTTAACATCCCCAGTTAATACTCCTCCTTGAATAGCGGCGCCAATAGCTACTACTTCATCTGGATTAACTCCTTTTGATGGCTTCTTACCAAAGAATTTTTCAACTTCTTCTTGAATTACAGGGATTCGCGTAGAACCACCCACTAAAATCACCTCGTCAATATCGCCTGTTGACAAACCTGCGTCATCAAGAGCATTTTTTACAGGGTTCATAGACCGCTTAACCAATTCGTCTGCTAACTGTTCAAACTTAGCACGAGTAAGTGTTTTTACTAAGTGCTTAGGACCAGAGGCAGTAGCTGTGATATAAGGCAAATTAATTTCTGTTTGTGTGGAAGAAGACAATTCAATTTTGGCTTTTTCAGCGGCTTCTTTTAAGCGCTGAAGAGCCATAGGGTCTTTACGTAAGTCAATATCTTCAGTTTCTTGAAACTCGTATGCTAACCAATGAATAATCACATCGTCAAAGTCGTCTCCTCCAAGGTGCGTATCTCCATTAGTAGAGAGCACTTCAAAAACACCATCACCTAGTTCAAGGATAGAGATATCAAATGTACCTCCCCCAAGATCGTATACTGCGATTTTTTTGTCTGAACCACCTTTGTCTAAGCCATAAGCGAGGGCAGCAGCAGTTGGTTCGTTGATAATACGTTGTACTTTAAGCCCAGAAATTTCACCTGCTTCTTTAGTTGCTTGACGTTGCGCATCGTTAAAGTATGCAGGAACGGTAATTACAGCTTCAGCAACCGACTGACCTAAGTAGTCTTCGGCTGTTTTTTTCATTTTCTGCAATACCATAGCGGAAAGCTCTTGTGCAGTATACAAACGACCATCGATGTCAACACGAGGGGTATCGTTATCTCCTTTTACAACTTTATATGGAACTCGCTCAACATCATTTTTAGATTCTGAAAACTTATTCCCCATAAAACGTTTTATAGAGGAAATTGTTTTTGTAGGGTTGGTAACAGCTTGTCTTTTTGCGGGGTCCCCTACTTTGATTTCACCGCCCTCAACAAATGCAATTACAGATGGAGTAGTGCGCTTCCCTTCTGCATTTGGGATTACTACAGGCTCGTTTCCTTCCATTACTGAAACACACGAGTTGGTTGTTCCTAAATCTATACCGATTATCTTACTCATTATTTTTAATATTTTTCTACACATAGTCAATCACTGTGCCACAGCTGTTTCATGACAGGATGTCAGCATGTGCGCATATTGTCTCAATAGTGTATTTTTGAAAAAAAGTATTTATGTCAGCTTCAAAAAAAGCATACAAACGCGTTACGACCAATTCTCTTATTGAGATGAAGCAAGCTGGAGAAAAAATTTCAATGCTAACAGCATATGACTATTCTATGGCCAAAGCCGTAGATGCTGCAAATATTGATGTGATTCTGGTGGGTGATTCAGCATCCAATGTAATGTCTGGGCACGAAACTACACTGCCCATTACTCTTGATCAAATGTTATATCATGCTTCGGCAGTAGTACGTGCCGTAAAGCGCGCTCTTGTGGTTGTAGATTTACCTTTTGGAAGTTATCAGTCTGACCCTAAAGAAGCACTTCGATCATCAATACGGATTATGAAAGAAGCCGGAGCTCACGCTGTTAAAATAGAAGGTGGGTCTGAAATTAAAGATTCCATGACACGTATTTTGAATGCAGGAATACCTGTTATGGGTCACCTGGGATTAACCCCGCAGTCTATATATAAGTTTGGAACCTACACCGTTAGGGCAAGAGAAGAAGCTGAAGCCAACAAATTATTGGAAGACGCAAAATTGTTAGAAGAACTAGGATGTTTTGCATTGGTATTAGAAAAAATTCCAGCATTACTTGCAGCTAAGGTGGCTAAAACCGTAAAAATTCCAGTTATTGGGATTGGTGCTGGCGGTAATGTAGATGGGCAGGTGTTAGTTTTGCACGATATGCTTGGACTTACCACTGAATTTAGTCCAAGATTTCTGCGTAGGTACATGAATCTATATGACCAAATGACGGATGCTGTACAGCAATACGTCAACGATGTAAAGTCGAGCGATTTTCCCAACAAAGACGAACAATACTAATTGCGTCCCGAAATTCTTTTTGAAGACAACCACTTGCTGGTGATTAACAAACCGGCAGGTATGTTGGCACAGGGTGACAACACGGGAGACCCCTCTGTTTTAGATTTGCTTAAAGCCTTTATTAAAGTTCGTGATAAAAAACCAGGTGCGGTATTTTTGGGACTTGTACACCGACTCGACCGCCCCACAAGTGGGGTGATGGTAATCGCAAAAACTTCTAAGGCGCTTACCCGTCTTAACAAACAATTTGCCGAAAAAACTACTCAAAAAACGTATTGGGCTATGGTAGAAGGAACTCCAACTGATTCTACTACCCGATTGACTCATTTTTTGGTGCGTAAGCCATCCCAAAACAAGTCTTATGCGCATATAAAAGAAGTACCAAGCTCTAAGCGCGCAGAACTTATTTACACCATAAAACAAAAGTTTACCCGATACACACTACTCGAAGTTAAACTATTAACGGGTAGACACCATCAAATACGGGCACAGCTTAGTGCTGAGGGCATAATCATTAAAGGTGACTTAAAATACGGTGCCGCCAGACCTAATAAAGATGGAAGTATACATTTACACGCTAGGAAACTCACTTTGTTACACCCAACCCTTAAAAAAGCCTTAACCTTCACTGCACCACTACCTCATGATAACTTATGGAATGCTGTGGCGTTGAATGAGGGGCATATTTAATGTTTTAGTACATTTATGGAAATGTTCGAAGCCTACGCACTTTGATTATTGTTTAATACATGAAAAAGAATGATAATGAAGCTCCGGTTTTTACGAATCAGATTTATACTTAAATAGAAAATTGAGTAAATTAAAAAACTACATTAACACACCTTCAACAACAAAAAATACGGTATAAATACCAACATCTATTTTTTGACCAAAAGTGCGCTTCAAAGAAAACGGTGAATAAAAAGGTCATATATTTTGATTTTAGTACACATTTTCTGCTTTTGTAATAGCTAAAATTGGTTACTTTTGTCGTTCACGTAATATCCGTATGGGACAAGAATACGTTCAAATATTTGACACTACTTTACGAGACGGCGAACAGGTGCCGGGATGTAAACTCAACAAAGAACAAAAGTTAATCCTTGCCAAACGCCTTGATGTTCTGGGTGTTGACATTATAGAGGCTGGTTTTCCCATCTCCTCACCTGGAGATTTTGAAGCAGTGAGCGATGTTGCCAAAACAGTAGAAAATGCTATTGTATGCGGTCTCACTCGTGCAGTACAAAAAGATATTGAAGTTGCCGCTGAGGCACTTAAGCCTGCTAAAAGAGCTCGTATTCACACGGGTATTGGAACTTCAGATTCACATATTCAACATAAATTCAAATCTACACGTGAAAAAATAATTGAGCGTGGTGTTGCGGCGGTGAAGCACGCTAAGAAATTTGTTGAAGATGTAGAATTTTATGCTGAAGATGCAGGAAGAACAGACAACGCTTATTTGGCTCAGGTGTGTGAGGCTATGATAAAGGCTGGAGCCACAGTGCTTAATATTCCAGACACCACTGGGTATTGCCTTCCAGAAGAATATGGGGCTAAAATCAAATACCTAATGGAGCATGTGCCTTCTATTCACAAGGCTACGCTTTCATGTCACTGTCATAACGATTTAGGCCTTGCCACCGCCAACTCTATTTCAGGTGTTATTAATGGAGCCCGACAAATTGAATGTACTATAAACGGTATTGGTGAACGTGCTGGAAACACATCTTTAGAAGAAGTTGTTATGATCATGCGCCAACATCCAAATTTAGGCCTAGACACTCATATTCAAACCAAACTTCTTTCTGAAACAAGCCGAATGGTTTCAGAAGCCATGGGCATGGTAGTGCAACCCAATAAAGCCATTGTTGGTGCTAATGCATTTGCACACAGTTCGGGTATTCACCAAGACGGGGTGATTAAAAACCGTGAAACATATGAAATAATAAATCCCCATGATGTAGGGGTTGATACCTCTTCTATTGTCCTTACAGCCAGGAGTGGTCGAGCTGCCCTAGCTTATCGTGCTAAAAATATAGGTATCGAGCTCACTAAAGACGAACTCGATTTGGCTTATGCTACTTTTCTAACTTTTGCAGATAAGAAGAAAGAAATTAACGACGATGATATTCCAGAAATCGTTAAAACAGCCGGAATTAGTTAAACTTACATGAAAAAAACACTTTTCGATAAGGTTTGGGACAGTCACGTTGTGTCATCCGTAGAAAACGGCCCAGACATCTTATACATTGACAAGCATTTAATACACGAAGTCACAAGTCCACAAGCATTTGATGTTCTATCAGAGAAAAAAATTCCTCTCTTTAGACCCAACCAAGTGGTAGCCACTGCGGATCATAATGTACCCACCGAAAACCAGCACTTGCCTATTCAAGATGCACTTTCGAGAAAGCAAGTAGCACAGCTATCTAAAAATTGCGAAAAGCACAATGTGACGCTATATGGACTTGGGCATCCTTACCAAGGAATTGTACATGTTATTGGACCTGAACTTGGCGTCACTCAACCGGGAATGACTATGGTATGTGGTGATAGTCATACATCTACACACGGTGCATTTGGAACTATTGCTTTTGGAATTGGGACAAGTCAGGTTGCGCAGGTGTTTGCAAGCCAGTGTGTACTTGTTGCCAAGCCAAAAAGTATGCGCATAACTGTTTCGGGAGCCATACACCCAAGCGTGCAACCCAAAGATGTAATTTTATACATCATCGCTAAGCTTGGTACAGATGCAGGAACCGGGCACTTTGTTGAGTTTGCCGGATCTGTATTCGAGCAAATGAGCATGGAAGGGCGCATGACCGTATGCAATATGAGTATTGAAATGGGAGCTCGTGGTGGTATGATTGCACCCGATCAAACTACATTCGACTACGTTTCTGGTCGTGAATTTGCACCTAAAGGAGAAGATTTAGAACGTAAAATTGCGCATTGGAAAACACTTCCATCAGATGATGGCGCACACTTTGATACTGAATACGAATTTGATGCAGCGGACATTCGTCCAATGATAACTTACGGAACAAATCCGGGAATGGGAGTTAAAATTGGAGATCAAATTCCAGATATAGATGATGCAAGTTTTATCAAGTCATTAAATTACATGGGGCTGAAAGCTGGAAGTAATTTACTTGACATGCCTATCAGTCATGTATTTATTGGTAGTTGTACGAATTCAAGAATTGAAGATTTTCGAGCAGCTGCGCAGTATGTAGAAGGCAAACAAAAATCACCTGCTGTGTCGGCGTTAATTGTTCCTGGTTCTCAACAAGTGGCAAAGCAAATTGTAGCTGAAGGCCTTGATGATATTTTTGAGCAAGCAGGATTTGTACTGCGTCAGCCTGGGTGTTCTGCCTGTTTAGCTATGAACGATGACAAAATCCCTGCCGGCGCGTATTGCGTATCCACTTCGAACCGAAACTTTGAAGGGCGCCAAGGACAAGGTGCAAGAACTTTATTAGCGAGTCCTGTTACCGCAGCCGCAGCCGCAGTGGCAGGAAAAATAATAGATGTAAGTCAGCAGTAATGGAAAAATTTGAAGTTTTACGAAGCGGGATGGTTCCGCTAACAGTTGAAAATGTAGATACCGACCAAATCATTCCCGCCCGATTCTTAAAAGCAACTGATAGAAAAGGTTTTGGAGAGAACCTATTTAGGGATTGGAGATTTACTAATGATAATGAACCAAAAACAGATTTCATTCTAAACAATAGTGCATATTCAGGATCAATTTTAATAGCCGGAAATAATTTTGGTTGTGGCTCTAGTCGTGAGCATGCAGCTTGGGCATTAGCCGACTATGGTTTTCGAGTTGTTGTTTCTAGTTTCTTTGCTGATATTTTTAAAGGAAATGCCCTAAATAACGGCATTCTTCCTATTCAAGTCAGCCCACAAACACTTAAAGATATTTTTGCCGCTATTGAAAATAATAATGCTGTTCAAGCCAAAGTTGATTTGCAAACCCAACAACTAATAATAGCCGAGGCAAATATTAGTGTTTCATTTGAACTGAATGCTTATAAAAAAATGTGTTTACTTAACGGTTACGATGACATCGATTACTTATTAAGCCAAAAAGAAGCCATAGTAAATTTCGAGCAAAATCGTTCGTAACCCACATAGATAATACCTCATGAAAAAACAAATTACCGTACTTCCTGGAGATGGTATTGGACCAGAAATTGTGCATGAAGCTGTAAAAGTGCTAGATGCTGTCGCAGTAGCATTTAATCATGAATTTGTGTACACCTATGCAGATATGGGTGCTATTGCAATTGACAAAACAGGCGAGCCACTTCCTAAGGCTACGCTAGATGCAAGTCTTGCTAGCGACGCCGTTCTTTTTGGCGCCATAGGAGATCCAAAGTACGACAATGATCCAACTGCCAAAGTTCGTCCAGAACAGGGGTTGCTTGCCATTCGCAAAGCATTAGGACTATTTACCAACATCAGGCCTGTAAAAACTTTTGACGCTTTGCTGCACCAATCCCCCTTGAAAGAAGAGCGCGTAAAAGGAACCGATTTTGTGATGTACAGAGAGCTTACAGGTGGAATTTACTTCGGCGAAAAGACCTTGTCTGAAGATCAGAATACAGCTTCCGATTTATGTAAATACACCCGTGGGGAAATTGAACGTATTGCCCACATGGCATTTGCTTCAGCTCGCAAAAGACGAAATATTGTTACACTTGTTGATAAAGCAAACGTATTGGAATCGTCAAGATTATGGAGAAGAGTCGTTACAGAGCTGCACGAAACTCATTATAGCGATGTTGAGCTTCGGTTTTTGTTTGTTGACAATGCTGCCATGCAAATGATTTTAGCGCCTAGTCAATTTGATGTATTGCTCACTAGCAATCTGTTTGGAGATATTATTTCAGATGAAGGAAGTGTAATTGGAGGATCTATTGGATTGCTTCCCTCTGCATCTGTTGGAGAAAAATACGCCTTATTCGAACCTATTCACGGATCTTTTCCTCAAGGAGCTGGAAAAGGTATTGCCAATCCAATTGCGATGATTCTATCTGCCGCTATGATGCTTACGCATTTTGACATGGATGAGGAAGCAAAAGCAATTAGAAAAGCAGTTGATTTGGCGCTTGACAAAAAGGTTTGTACGCCCGATGTATTTCCAGACGAAAGCTACACTCCTTCTGACGTAGGTGACTTTATTGCTTCAAATATTGCATAAAAAAAGGGACGATTATCGCCCCTTTCATTTTTCTATCTTTTTTAAGATTTAGGCATCGCCATCCATCTTACGTTTAAGATCTGCTAATGCATCTAAATCACCTAAGGTTGACTTTTCAGCATTATCTGACATTTTACGACGTGCTGTTTGAACATTATCTGCTTCAATACCCTTGTAAACTGCCGCATGAGACAACACAACTCGTTTAAAGTCTTTGTTGAATTCAATTACTTTAAATTCAGCTGTTTCTCCTTTGCTAAGTTTAACTCCATCTTGTTTGTCAAGATGACGTCCAGGAACAAAAGCAGTGATATCGTCGTTTAATACGATTGTTGCGCCTTTGTCAACAATCTCCGTAATAGCAAGTTCGTGTACAGTTCCTTCAGCGTATGTTTTCGCATACTTTTCCCAAGGATTATCAGTTGTTTGCTTGTGTCCAAGACTTAGTTTACGTCCTTCAACATCAAGTTCAAGAACAATAACATCAAGTTTTTGGTCAACTGAAACTACTTCAGAAGGATGCTTAACTTTCTTAGTCCATGATAAATCAGATATATATATAAGTCCATCGATACCTTCTTCAAGTTCTACAAATACACCAAAGTTTGTGTAGTTACGAACAATACCTGTATGCTTCGAACCTAAAGGATACTTGATAGTAATATCCGTCCATGGATCTTGAGTTAATTGTTTGATACCTAAAGACATTTTACGCTCTTCACGATCAAGATTTAGAATAACTGTCTCGACTTCGTCTCCGACTTTTACAAAATCTTGTGCTGAACGTAAGTGTGTGCTCCAAGACATTTCAGAAACGTGAACAAGTCCTTCAACACCAGGAGCTACTTCAACAAACGCGCCGTAATCTGCAATAACAGTTACTTTACCTTTAATGGTGTCTCCTTCTTTCATAGAGTCACCTATAGCTTCCCATGGGTGCTGTGTAAGCTGTTTAACACCAAGTTGAATTCGTGATTTATCGTCGTCAAAGTCAAGAATAACCACGTTAAGCTTTTGCTCAACTTCAAGAATTTCACTCGGATGATTAATGCGATTCCAAGAAAGATCTGTAATGTGTACTAAGCCATCAACGCCTCCTAAGTCAATGAACACTCCGTAGGAGGTAATGTTTTTAACTGTACCCTCAAGTACTTGACCTTTTTCAAGCTGCGCAATGATTTCTTTCTTTTGTTCTTCAATGTCTGCCTCTATAAGCGCTTTGTGTGATACAACTACATTTTTAAACTCATGGTTGATTTTAACAATCTTAAATTCCATGTTTTTATTTACGTACTGATCATAGTCACGAATAGGCTTCACATCGATTTGTGAACCGGGTAAGAATGCTTCAATGCCAAACACATCAACAATCATTCCTCCTTTAGTTCTGCACTTCACAAAACCTGTTACCACTTCTTGGCTATCGTGAGCCGCATTAACGCGATCCCATGCCAAGATAGTACGAGCCTTGCGGTGTGATAAAATTAGCTGCCCTGTTTTGTCTTCACGGGTGTCAATCATTACCTCAACCGTATCACCAACTTTAAGGTCGGGATTGTAACGGAACTCATTCAGGGAAATTACACCTTCAGACTTTGCGTTGATATCAATTATTGCCTCTCTGTCGGTCATGTGAATTACTTTTCCATGAACAACATCAGAACCTTGCGTATCAACGAAGTTCTCGGCAACAAGTTTTTCGAATTCTTTGAGCTTACCATCTTCAACAGCCTCAATACCCTCTTCATAATTTTGCCAATCAAAATTGGCTAAAAATTCATCGGGAGAAACGGTTGGAGTTGTATCTTCTTGTGGGGTTTCTACTGCTTCAAATTGAGTTTCTTCGGTAGCAGTTTCAGAAACAACTTCTTGTGTTGTTTCTTCTAGGGGTTGGTTTTCGTCAGCCATGCTGCGTTTATTTGTATTCTGCCAAGCTGAGTAAATAGCGCTGCCGTACAGAAGGGTTAACAATTATTTTATCTCGGTGTTACTCTAAAGCGCTTCCCAAGAGGTGCGCAAATTTACAGTTTTTATATAGATGGGCAAAAGAAAGCCCAAAAAACTACTCACTCATTCGTTCTTTTACCAATTCCAAAGCATGGTGTAGCATTTCTTCTACATTAAATTGGGTAGCGTCTAGTGCTATTGCATCATTTGCCTGAATAAGAGGAGAATCAGTACGCGTACTATCTAAGTAATCACGCTGAGTAATATTCTCTAAAATAGCATCAAGAGTAACAGAATTATCCTGAGGTTTCAACTCATCAAATCGACGTTGTGCACGAATATTAGGGTCGGCTGTCAAAAACAATTTTAAATCAGCATTTGGAAACACCACTGTACCTATATCTCTTCCATCCATTACAATATTTTGACGGGTTCCTAGAATACGTTGCTGTACAACTAAAAAGGTTCGAATTTTGGAAATCGATGCCACTTTACTTACAGCATTAGAAACTGCCATTCCACGAATTTCAACACTTACGTCTTCTCCGTTAAGTTGTAAACTTTCATTTAAAAAAGATAAGTGGATGTCATCAAGATTTGCAATTAAAGCTTGTTTGTCAAAATGAGTTTCGGTGAGCCAACCTTGTCGTTGAGCATAAAGAGTTATACCACGATACATAGCACCCGAATCGACATACACAAAACCTAAAGTTCTTGACAACCCTTTGGCAAGCGTACTCTTCCCTGTAGAAGAGGCTCCATCGATAGCGATTACAAACGTTTTATTCATTTTTTTGGTTCTAAAGTCAATCCCAAAAAGGTGCGATTCCCAGCTACATTGTATCGAGCATGGCTAAGTTGAAAGCGTAATCTACGTAGCTGCATTCCCACTCCAAACGACATTCCTGAGAAATTTCGTAACTCTAAAATACGTAATTCCGACGCCCGTTGAGCATGATACCCTAAACGAATTGAAAATAATCCTTCAGGAAAAACCTCAACGCCAAATGTAGCATGACGCAACACCTTTTTTATTAGCCCAGATTGTTGCTGATTCTGATTCCCACTTAAGTCTGTTACAGCTTCCTCTGGATTTTCAAAAAGTAAAGGCCACTTATTCAAATGATGAAATGACACGTGCCAACGCAAGGGCAAATGCTCCAAAGCACTTGAAATACCCAAAGTCAAATTCGCAGGCAAAGGTTCTAACACATCTTCATAGGCAGTGAGTTGCTTTCCTAAATGTTGATAAACCAACGCAACACGCAAGGGTTTATCAATTGGACTGTAATACAATCCGATATCAGCTGTGATTCCAGATGAGGTATAGGTATCTAAATTAGAAAGCACATAACGTATTCGTGCACCAACATGTAAATTTGGCCGCAATAAATAATGTGATGTTGCCAGTCCGAAAGCCACTTCACTTCCACTGAAATTTGAAGTTGTATTGCCTAATTCATCGGCACCCTCAAAAGTTCCATAGTGAATATATTTAACATCAAAAACAATTGCCTTTGCCCTATTTAGGGTGTGGGCATACGCAGCAGATCCTCGATGTATTCCATCAAAGTAAGGTTCATAGTTTACCATTACTTGTCCGCCATGCTCACCTCGAATAACGGCAGGGTTTGCAAGTGTGGTACTGATATCTAGTCCTCGTAATGTAATTGGATTTCCTAGAGAAAGTTGCCTGGGTGTACTCGATAACTCCAAAAAACGATAGGTAGCATCGCCGCCAAGCTGGGCATAAAATGGCAAGAAAAAGAGGAATAAACAGTATGAAAAAAACGTTCTCATTTTACGGTAAACGAAACTTAATGCTTTTTCGTACCTGAAACGCGTTGTTTGGTTATAGCAACCTCCAGAACTTGATCTATTGTTTGCACATAGTGGAAACGCAATCCTTTGAGGTAGCGTGCTGGAATTTCATCAATGTCAGCCTCATTTTTTTGGCTTAGAATGATCTCTTTTATACTTGCGCGTTTCGCAGCTAAAATCTTTTCTTTAATACCACCAACAGGCAACACCTTCCCACGCAACGTAATCTCACCAGTCATTGCAATACGATTTTTTACTTTTCGTTGCAAAATACTAGACACAAGTGACGTCATCATGGTAATTCCTGCACTTGGCCCATCTTTGGGAGTTGCTCCTTCAGGAACGTGAATATGAAAGTTGTGTTTACCAAAAAAATCATTTGCAATACCCATTTCATCAGCATGAGCCTTAATGTATTGTAATGCTATTGTTGCAGATTCCTTCATCACTTTTCCAAGATTTCCTGTAATAGAAAGCTGTCCATTCCCTTTACTTATAGATGATTCAATAAACAGAATATCACCCCCTACTCTGGTCCATGCTAAACCTGTAACAACTCCAGCTACGTCGTTGTTCTCATACACATCACGAAGAAGCTTGGCAGGACCTAAAATAGACTCTAGTTCTTCTAAGGCTAATTTTGGTTCTCTAGTGGTTTCCTTCGCCTCAAGCATCGCGTAATGGCGTACAACTTTTGCAATTTGTTTATCCAAGCCTCGAACTCCCGACTCGCGAGTATATCCAGAAACTAAGTGTTGCATGGTTGCTTTAGGAAATTTTATAGAAGACTTTTTCATTCCATGTTCGATTATTTGTTTGGGCAATAAGTATCGCAATCCTATTTGCACTTTCTCTTCTAAAGTGTAGCCTGATACTTCAATAATTTCCATACGATCTCTCAAAGCAGGTTGAATGGTTGACAATGAATTAGCAGTAGCAATGAACATGACTTTAGATAGGTCGTATCCTGTTTCTAAATAGTTGTCGTAAAAACTAGTATTTTGTTCGGGGTCAAGAACCTCGAGCATAGCAGATGAAGGATCTCCATGCGCACTTTCAGCAAGCTTATCTAACTCATCGAGAACAAAAACAGGATTTGAAGTTGTAGCTTTTTTGATGTTCTGAACTACTCGGCCAGGCATCGCGCCAATATATGTTTTTCGATGTCCTCTAATTTCAGCCTCGTCTCGCAATCCACCTAAGGACATGCGCACATATTTTCGGCCCAAAGCCTCAGCAATTGAATTTCCAAGTGAGGTTTTACCAACACCAGGAGGTCCAACTAAGCAGATAATAGGAGACTTCATATCATTACGAAGTTTCAAAACAGCCAAGTGCTCAATGATACGTTGTTTCACTTTGTCTAGTCCAAAATGATCGCGATCTAAAATTTTTTGAGCGTGATTTAAATCAAAATAATCTTCAGAAAATGTATTCCATGGAAGGTCTAAATATAAATCCAAGTAGTTGCGTTGAACGGAATATTCAGCAACTTGAGGATTCATCCGCTCTAATTTTGCTAATTCCTTGTCGAAGTGCTTAGCTACCTTATCATCCCAAGATTTTGTTTTAGCGCGCTGTCGCATTTCTTGCACTTCCTCGTCATATGAAACACCACCCAATTCTTCTTGAATGGTTTTCATTTGTTGATGTAGAAAATATTCGCGCTGCTGCTGATCTAAATCGTGACGTACTTTAGTTTGAATATCATTTTTTAGAGACAATTTTTGATACTCTACATTCATTTGTTTTAAGCACATTAGTGCACGTTGCTCTAAATTGTCCTGTGCTAAAATTTCTTGTTTTTCAGCAACAGACATATTCATATTCGATGAAACAAAGTTTACTAAAAACGCATTGCTTTGAATATTTTTAATGGCAAATGAGGCCTCCGAGGGTATTTCAGGGTTTTGAGAAATGATTTTTAATGCCAAATCTCTGATTGAATCTATAATTGCCGAAAAATTTGGATCATCTTCTTGCGGGCGAATTTCATCTAAAGAAGCTACTTTTGCCTTTAAAAATGGAAGTTCTGAGGTGTACTCAAGGGTTTCAAAACGTTTTTTTCCTTGCAAAATGATGGTTGTGTTTCCATCGGGCATTTTAAGAACACGCAATACTTTTGCCAGCGTTCCCTTTTTGAACAAATCAGCTGGAGAAGGCAGCTTAACATCACCTTTTTGTTGAGCTACAACACCTAATAATTTATTCCCACTATTTACTTCTTTAATTAGCTTTACAGAACGATCACGACTTGCAGTAATAGGAATTACAACACCTGGGAACAAAACGGTGTTTTTTAAAGGTAAAATGGGCAACTCTTCGGGAATTGGTTCCTTTTGTATGGCTTCCTCGTCATCGGTAGTCATTAAAGGAATTAATTCTGCTTCATCTTCTAAATCTTGTGGCAAAAGAGAGTCTAAGGATAAAATTTTTGTTCGAGACATAATCTGTGTGTGTCAATTTGTCTGCTTTTACAGCAAAAACAGTTGCAATAAAGGCAATTTTTTGTTTCAATAATAATTTTCAAACTCTGTGCCATGCTACCAAAAATCAAAAAATTGTAGTATACTTATCAAGTATATCCCAAAATACTAGCCATGAAAATAAATTACCTACTATATAGCACTTTACTGCTATTCTTTTTTATCCTTTTACATGCTCAAGAAAACCAAACCATAAAGGGAAATGGAAATATTGTTTCGAAAAAACATGAAACAACTAGCTACGACGCAATAACTATAAACAACAACATTGATGTTGTACTTATTGAAGGAAATGAAGGAAGCATTACCCTAAAAGGAGATCAAAATCTGGTAGATCAGATTGAGGTGGTATCAATAAAGGGTGAGCTTAAACTTTCAAGTAAAAATCAAGTCGCTCTACAACCCTCAAAAGGAAACGACCTGACAGCAATAATTCCCGCGCAAAGTGTTTCTAAATTAATTGTAAATGGTGCTGGAACATTTGGGGGCACTTTTCCCATAGAAGGACATCATGTTAAGCTAAAAGTAAATGAGGCAGGAAATCTGAGTGTAAATGTAGATGCCACCAATGTAAAAGCCATAGTTACAGGAAACGGAAGTATAAACATATCGGGGAAAACTGGATTTTTGGATGCCGCCGTAACTGGTTCTGGAAGCATTGACGGTCAAGAACTGTATGCGACCAACTGCCACGGAAGAGTTATTGGATCTGGAGATTTGATTGTTTACGCCAAAGATAGACTTGACGCCAAAGTTGTTGGATCTGGAAGTATTGAAGTAAATTCAAGTGTAGCTACTGTAGACAAAGATCTAATGGGTTCGGGTAAAATCGTAAAAAGATAAGGTTGTTATAGCCCAATTTTATTTGTTCTTTCTAAGCGAAAGAGCAATAGTGCACCAACAAAAAAGAATACTACCAAAAACAAAATTGCACTACGCATACTGCCGGTGATTTGATCAACGGTAGCATACATAAGCATTCCTATGACAATCCCAACTTTTTCGGATACGTCATAAAAACTAAAATAAGATGTAGTGTCTAGAGTTTCTGGAATAAGCTGTGAATATGTAGAACGTGCAACAGATTGAATGCCACCCATACAAAGCCCAACAAAACCAGCAACAATGTAAAACTCAATAGGGTCATAAATGAAATATGCACTTATGCATAACATAACCCAAATCGAATTTAGAAGAATAAGCGTTTTAATGTTACCCCACTTATTTGCCAAACGGGAAGACATAAGCGCACCAAAAATGGCAATAATTTGAATGACCAAAATACTTATAATAAGCCCCATGGTTTTTTCTTCTCCTGTCCAAGATATTTCTTGCTCTCCAAAGTAGGCAGCTACAAGCATAACCGTTTGCAAAGCCATGCTGAACACAAAAAACGCACCCAAATAACGCTTTAAAAAATTAAGGTCATTAAGACTTTTCCAAACTATTTTTAATTCCCTGTAACCATTAAAAAAAATATCTTTTGTATATACTTTATCTTTAAAGCCTTTGGGTAGGTGGTAAAACGCAATGTGGCTAAATGAAAACCACCAAACTCCCACTGTAATAAAAGAGTATTTCATAGCTTTAATAGAGGCATCTCCTCCTTCGCCCTCTATGCCAAATACTTGGGGTTGCAACACCATAAAAAGATTTACAAGTAGTAACAAAACACTACCCACATAACCTAAAGCAAATCCTTTTGCGCTGATGCGATTTTGTTGTTCAGGATATGCAATATCTGGTAAATAGGAATTATAAAACACCAAACTTGACCACGCTCCCACAAGGGCTAAAAAATAAAATAAGAGTCCCCAATAAAGATTCTGAATATCAAACCAATACAAACCGACGCAAGCACTGGCACCGAGATAACAGTAGAATTGCATGAATCGCTTTTTGTTGCCCATATAATCTGCAATTCCAGAAAGTATAGGCGACCATAACGCTATGACCATAAAGGCCAAAGCAGTTACATAACTTATGAGTGCGGTATTTTTTATGGCCATACCAAAAACCTCCAAATGAGTTTGATCACCACATATATACCCATAGTAAAGCGGAAAAATAGTAGAAGTAATAACCAAAAAATAAACGGAATTTGCCCAGTCGTATGAGGCCCATGCGCGAAGCAATTTTTTATCGCCTTTTTGATGTATTGGCATATGGATTATTTACTCAAATAAACAAAAATGTTTTAAAACATAAAAAATGAGAATGTTACCTTTGCTTTTATGAAAAAGAAAAAAAGGCATCAACAGGGTGTTAAGGTTCCTGTATGGATGCGTTTTATATTCAAAAACATAGAACGTTTGTCTCCTTATATAGCAATGCGTATTGCAGCATATGTATTTTCAAAACCTATCAAATTTAACCCTCCTATACATGAGCTAAAAGCCACGAAATCTTGTGTCAAGAAATTGATCTACATTCCCGAAGTTGATAAAAAAGTGTTAACCTATACGTGGAAAAACTCAGGTGAAAAAGTACTGTTATCGCATGGCTGGAGTGGAAGAGGAACACAATTGTACTCTATAGCCGAAACATTGCATAAAATCGGATATCACG